>JBATNB010000030.1:0-1698 GCA_049290135.1 Rhizobiaceae bacterium | reverse complement strand
CATCAAAATAGCCGGACAGCAACAACCATAAGCCAAAGCAGAACGACCATAACAACAGCGCATGCAGCAAGCGGTTTCCCCTTCTTATCGCGTTGGGTTGCTATTTTTTATCTCGCCGACCGATTTTCAGTTGATAATAGATAATAGTTCGAGCAACGCCAGATACAAGTTGGGCGGTTACACCATTTCCCGGTGGGTTTTGTTCTTTTCAGGGGTCAAAAACGGTTCCATTCGTCATACCCGCGAAAGCGGGTATCCAGTTGCAAACCGTTGCGTCGCTGGATCTGCCAGGCCGCAGGTTCGTCATACCCGCGAAAGCGGGTATCCAGTGGTTCGGTGGCTGACTGGATTCCCGCCTTCGCGGGAATGACGAAAATCTGTTGAGAATGGGTATTACACGGATTTGCTCACCCGGTTCTCTCATCGCCGCGACCGCCGTCAACGCCTCAGGACGCCATGGTTTCATGTTGTGGTTAACCGATCGACCTGAAACCACAGCCGCTTTTCTGCCCGTCGGCGGTCGGTGGTCACCGATATGCGTGGCCGATCTAGCGCCGAACCCGCGTACTCTCTGGGAGCTGCTCGGTGCCGACGCGCCCTGCTGGCGCTACGAGCCGAAATCTTCCAGCCCCGATCCACAGCGGTGCGCCGTTTTGATCGACGCCGCGCCCAGTTCCCAATTCGCCATCCTGCAAACCGCGCTGCGCGCCGGCGTCGATCCGCCGGACGGCTCGATTGCCTTGGCCCTGACCGGAAGTCAATTTCACGGGCAACGCCAGCGCGGGTGGACCGCGTTGCGCGGCAATCTCCACCTCGTCGCCCTTTATCATCTCGATCTGCCCGCCGCCGCAACCGAAGCCGCCGTGCTGATGTTACCGGCGGTGGCGGCTGCCGAGAGCATCGAGCAACTGAGCGAAGGCCGCTGCGCGCCGGCCATCAAATGGGTCAACGATCTGATCGTGCCTGCCGGTAAGATCGGCGGGGTTTTGACTGCGACCCAGATCGAAGGCGAGCGATTGATCCGCGCACTGTTCGGCATTGGGATCAACCTGGAGGCGGCACCGCCGGCTCCCGAAACTACCCTCGCCCCCCGCGCCGCCGCGCTGACCGATGTCGATCCGACACTGCGCGGTCAACTGCCGGAACTGTTCGCGGCGCTCGTTACAGCCCTGGATCGGCAGGTGGACGCTCTGCGCGCCGGTGCCGCAAGCTCTCTGTATCCACGCTATCGCGCCCGATCCGCGTGCATCGGACGCGAGGTCATACTGTGGCCCACAGCCTGCGACGATCCGGCGCGCGCGCTACCGCTGGCTAAAGGCCGCGTGCTCGACATCTTGCCCGATCTTTCCCTGCGCCTCGAAGGCCGAGCCGAACCGGTGCGCAATGCCCGCATGGTTCTGCCGACGTTTTTCACCGGCTGACGCGCTATGAGTTGCGGTTCTGCGCTCGCGCGCCCTGCTCCACCCTATTAAACTGATCCTATAAACTGATCCTATAAACTGATCCTATCGAAACGCTTTCCCCAAATTTTAGCGAGGAGTCCTTGTGGAGAACCCGAATCTTTTTCTGGTTTGTTTGAACGCCTTCGCAGCCGTGCTCGGCTTGCTCTGGGTCTTGGCCCTAGCCTTGCGCGGTTTGATTGAGCTGTTTCCCGAAAAATCGCCCGCCCAAACCGCCCAAACCGGCGCGGTATCGGAC
>JBATNB010000029.1:0-14969 GCA_049290135.1 Rhizobiaceae bacterium | reverse complement strand
GCGCCAGCACGATCTCGCGCAGGCCGGTCAGTTCATATTCCGCGGCGCGCAGGCGCTGGTTCATGCGCACGAATACCAGCGCGGCAACCCCGGCAAGGATGACCGGCAGGACTAGTCCGTCGAACATGTACATGCCGTTCTCCTCCTCCGGTCCGTTGTTCGGCCCGGTCGCAGTTCAGGCCGCGCTTGCGCCTCGTGGTCCGCCCGCGTCCATGCGCTTCAGCACCGCCGCGATGAAGGCACCCCGGGCGCCCGGCTCGGTTTCGCCGCGCGCATCCCAGACATGGCGCGCCAGAAAATGGCCGGTCAAGCGGAAAGCCGACGCCAGGCTGTCGGCATCCGCGCCGACGCCGTTGGCGCGGTCGAGGAACGACGGCAGGGCAAGCAGCCGGTCGGCCCAGGGCTCGCCGGCCGAACGGGCGACGGCGCGTCCCGTCCTCGGCGAGACGAAGGCGAGGCCCTCGCGGCTGCCGGTGGCGGCGCATTCGCTCAGATCGAGGCCGAAGCCGAGTTCGTCGAGGATGGCCAGCTCGAAACGGACGACAAGTTCACCGGCCAGAGACGGATCGCCGACATGTTCGAGGATGATCGCAAGCGTCTCGAACAGCCGCGGATGCGGATCGCGCTCGGGAATGGCACGCAGGTGCGCGGCAAGCGTCTGGATGCCGTACATGGCGGAGGCGCTGTCGAACAGGCTGCCGGCCAGAAGTTCCAGCGGCTCGACGGCGAATTGCCCCAGATGCTCGTCGAGGCGGGCCCGCCAATGCAGCGCCACGCGATTTCCCGGCTGAAGCATCGGCTGCAGGCGACGCGAGCGCCCGCCGCGAACCAGGCCGAGATGGCGGCCATGCGCGCGGGTCATGGCCTCGACGATGGCGCTTGTCTCGCCATGCCGGCGGACCCCAAGGATGATTCCCTCGTCGCGCCACTCCATGGCCGAGACTTGACGCGTCAGTCGTGGAATTCAAGTCCCATGGCGCGATAGCGCTCGGGATCATCGCCCCAGTTCTCGCGCACCTTGACGAACAGGAACAGGTGCGCCTTCTGCTCGAGAAGCTCGGAGATTTCCTTGCGCGCCGCCTCGCCGATGGCCTTGATCGTGCGCCCGCCCTTGCCGAGCACGATCGAGCGCTGGCTCTCGCGCTCGACATAGATGACCTGGCGGATGCGGACGGACCCGTCCTTGCGGTCCTCCCACTCCTCGGTCTCCACATGGGCGGCGTAGGGAAGCTCCTGGTGCAGGCGGAGATAGAGTTTCTCGCGGGTGATTTCCGCCGCGAGCTGGCGCAACGGCAGGTCCGACACCTGGTCCTCGGGATAGAACCACGGACCCTCGGGCGATTCGGCGCTAAGCCATGCTGCGAGATCGGCGCATCCCGAACCGTCGAGCGCCGACACCATGAAGGTGCGATCGAAGGCGCAGGCCGCGTTGGCATCCGCCGCCAGCTTCAGCAGCGTGTCGCGCTTGACCCGGTCGACCTTGTTGATGACCAGCGCCTTCCGGCGCCGGATGTCCTTGGCGGCCGCGACGATCTCGGCCGGCTCGCCCTTCAGCCCGCGTTCGGCGTCGATGAGGACGAGCACGATGTCGGCGTCCTTCGCCCCGCCCCAGGCGGTCGCGACCATGGCGCGGTCAAGCCGGCGCTTCGGCGCGAAGATGCCGGGCGTGTCGACCAGGACGATCTGCGCCGGTCCTTCCATCATGATGCCGCGCACCAGGGCGCGGGTCGTCTGCACCTTGTGGCTGACGATCGACACCTTGGTGCCAACCAGCCGGTTGACGAGCGTCGACTTGCCGGCATTCGGTGCGCCGATCAGCGCCACGAAGGCGGCGCGGGTCGGCATGGCGTCGTCATTCATTGGTCGTCCTCCGCGGCATTGGCCGCCAGCATGCGGGCGGCGGCGTCCTGCTCGGCGGCCCGGCGCGACGTGCCGCTGGCCGTCTCCGGGGAAAGGTCGCCAACACTGACACGCACCGTGAACACCGGCGCATGATCCGGTCCGTCGCGGGAAAGCGTCTCGTAGTGCGGCGTCGCCGCATGGGCCTTGTGCGCCCATTCCTGCAACGCGGTCTTCGGATCGCGGCGTGGCCGGAAATCGGCCTCCGCCCGCGCGGCCCAGAAGCGCTCGACGAAGGCGCGCGCCGGCGCCATGCCGCCGTCGAGGTAGATGGCGGCGAGCAGTGCCTCGACAATGTCGGCGCGCAGATTGGTCAGCCGGCGCGCCGAGGCGCGGCTGATCTCCTGTCCGGTGCGCACGAAATCGGCAAGCCCGATCTCGTCGGCAACCAGGGCCAGGGTTTCACCATTGACCAGGGCGTTCAGCCGCAGCGCCAGTTCGCCCTGGTTGGCCTCGGGATGGCGGCGGAACAGCATGTCGGCCACGACCAGGCCGAGGACGCGGTCGCCGAGGAACTCGAGGCGTTCGTAATCGGCCCCGGGCTTGCCGGCGCGGGCGGACGCATGGGTCAGGGCGATGTTGAGACGTTCGGGATCGGCGAACACATAGCCGATCCGTTCGGCCAGAACGGTCAGGGGGGTGTCTTTCCTGTTCGCCATGCCTGTCAGTAGGCGCGGTCGAAGAACCGGTCGAGCCGGATTTCCGACGGCCAGCGCCAGATTTCGAGCGGGCTGGCCCCGCCGGCGATGGAGAAGAAGATGTAGTTGGCCCGGCCGACGAGATTCTCTGCCGGAACGAAGCCGACGCCGAAGCGGCTGTCGGAGGAATTGTCGCGGTTGTCGCCCATCGCGAAATAGTGGCCGGGCGGCACGGTGAATTCCCTGGTGTCGTCGCCGATCGAATGCGGATCGATGTCGAGCGTGTCGTAAGTCACGCCGTTCGGCAGCGTCTCGCGATAGACATCGACCGGGCGGTTGACCTCGGTGATATCGGGATTGTCGATCTGGCCGATCTTCTCGCGCCGGACCGCCTCGCCATTGATCATGAGCTGGCCGGCGACGACCTGGATCCGGTCGCCCGGCAGGCCGATGATGCGCTTGATGTAGTCGACGGAGGTATTCGAGGGCAGCTTGAACACGGCAACATCGCCGCGTTCGGGTTCGGACCCGAAGATGCGGCCGGAAAACAGGTTGGGCGAAAACGGCATCGAATGCCGGGAATAGCCGTACGCCCACTTGGTGACGAACAGGTAGTCGCCCTCAAGCAGGGTCGGCCGCATGGATCCGGACGGAATGGAGAAGGGCTGGAAGAACACGGTCCGGATGACGACGGCAAGCAGGAGCGCCTGCACGAGCACGCTGAGCGTCTCGCCGAATCCGCCTTTCCTGGCCGCTGTTACGGTCTTGTCTGCCACGATCGCGGGCCTCCGTTCGCCGGTCCTTCTAGCCGCTTGCGTCGCGTGCGGCAATGCGCGTGGTACCTCGGTTCAGCCCGGATTCGTGGCGCTGTCTTCGGCAAGCGCCTCGATGATGACGAAGGCCTGCGCCAGCGGGTAATCGTCGGTGATGGTCAGGTGGACCACCGCCCTGCGCCCGGCGGGGACAAGCCGGGCCAGCCGCTGCGCTGCGCCGCCGGTCAGCGCCATCGTCGGTTTGCCGCCGGGCAGGTTGACCACGCCCATGTCGCGCCAGAACACGCCGCGCGACAGGCCGGTTCCCAACGCCTTGGCGCAGGCTTCCTTGGCGGCGAACCGCTTGGCATAGGAGGCGGCGCGCTCGCGGCGGGCTTCGGACTTGCGCCGTTCGATGTCGGTGAAAATGCGCGCGATGAACCGCTCGCCGTGGCGCTCGAGCGTCTTCTCGATGCGGCGGATGTCGATGAGATCCGACCCGATGCCGACGATCATGCCGGGTTGCCCGGATGAGGCGCCGCGGGCGCGCGGGCCGACGACAGCGACGCGGCCATGCGGCGGACCACCACATAGGCCACGAGCGCGGTGACGATGCCGAGCGGGATCGAGCCGACCAGCATCGGTTTCAGCAGCGGCTCCCAGAGCGCGGAGAGATGGCGAAACGACAGATGCGCGCCATGGGCGCCCTGCCCGGCATCGGCGGACGAGCCCAGAATGACGCTACCCAGCTCGAACGTGCCCGCCCAGATCAGCGGATAGGTGAGCGGGTTTCCCGCCCATGTCGCCAGCGCGGCGGCGATGAGATTTCCGCCGAACGCCCAGGCCAGCGCGACTGCAAGGACCGTGTGCAGCCCCAGCAGCGGGTTGAACGCGGCGAACACGCCGATCGACACGCCGAGCGCGATGGAATGCGGCGACGAGCGCAGCCGCATGATGCGCTTGGCCGTATAGGCCAGCGACCGCCGGAACGACCGGCGCGGCCACATGGCCACCCGGGCTTTCTGCCAGTGGCTTTCGGGTATGCGGCGCTGGAACAGCATGGCGACGCGTCCAAGCCGGCGGAAGGCCGGCGACAGTCAGATGTTGCGGCTTCCCGGCTTGACCGGCGGCAAGGCCGCCAGTTCCGGCGGAAGGCGATCAGGCGGATAGGCCGGGACTTCGTATTGCGCAAGCGAAATCAGCGGAACGCCGACATCGGTCTTGCCGGCGGACCGGTCGATGATGCAGGCGGCGGCGACCACGTCGGCGCCGATGGCGCGCATGCAGGCGATGGTCTCGCGAATCGACAGGCCGGTGGTGACGATGTCCTCGACGATGACGACGCGCGCGCCCGGCGCGATCTCGAAGCGGCGAAGGCGGAACTCACCGCCTTCCCGTTCCACCCAGATGGCCGGCACTGCGAGATGGCGGGCGGTCTCGTAGGCCGGAATGAGCCCGCCGATGGCCGGCCCCACTAGATAGTCGATCGGTCCGGCCACGTCGGCGCTGATGCGCTCGGCCAGAGCGCGACAAAGCCGTTCGGTCTTGTCGGGATGCATGAAGACCCGCGCCTTCTGCAGGAAGATCGGGCTGCGCAGGCCGGAGGTCAGGATGAAGTGACCTTCCAGGATGGCGCCCGCCGAGCGGAAAATCGCCAGAACCTCGTTCAAGTCCATGTCGTCACCCGTTCACGCGTTTGCTCTCGCTGACGCATTTCTCTTCCTTGAGCTGCGCCAGCAGGCGATTGAGGTGCTTGAGATCCCAGACTTCGAGATCGACCACCATTTCGGTGAAATCCGGCGCGGTGCGGATCATCGAGAGCGTGTGGATGTTGGCGTCGTTCTCGGCAATGACGCGGGCAATGGTCGCCAGCGTGCCGGGCTCGTTGAGCGCCGTGACAGAAATGCGCGCCGGGAACCGTTCGCGCTTGTTCTCGTCAATGTCCCAGCGCACGTCGATCCAGCGTTCGGGCTGGTCGTCGAAGGCGGCGAGCGCCGGCGACTGGATCGGATAAATGGTGACGCCGACGCCGGGCTGCACGATGCCGATGATCCGGTCGCCAGGGACGGCGCCATCGGGCGCGAAACGGACCGGCAGGTCGCCCTGGACGCCGCGGATCGGCACGGCCGGGCCGGCCTTCTCGGCCTCCTTCTCGCGCCGTCCCGACAGGCCGGGAACCCGGAAGATCATGCCGGCGGCATTGCGGAAATTGAACCAGCCCTCCTCGCGCTGGCGCGCGGGCGCCGGCGTCGCGGCGCGCTGGTCTTCCTTCAGTTCCGGATGGAGCGCCTTGAGCACGAGCGCGGATTCGGTTTCGCCGCGCCCGACCGCGGCCAGCACGTCCTCCACGTCCTTCTGGCCGAGCCGGTGCAGCACCGGCTTCAACTGCTCGCGCGCGAAGGTTTTTCCGGCGCGTTCGAAGGCGCGCTCGAGAATGCGCTGCCCGAGGCCGGAATATTGCTTGCGCACGGCGCTGCGGGTGGCGCGGCGGATGGCGGCGCGCGCCTTGCCGGTAACGACGATCGATTCCCAGGCCGCCGGCGGCGTCTGCGCCTTGGAGGTGATGATCTCGACTTCGTCGCCGCTCTTCAACTCGGTCGTCAGCGGCATGCTGCGACGGTTGACGCGGACGCCGACGCAGGTGTCGCCGATGCCGGTATGGACCGCATAGGCGAAATCGATGGGCGTGGCGCCGCGCGGAAGCGCAATGAGCTTGCCCTTCGGCGTGAAGCAGAACACCTGGTCCTGGAACAGTTCGAGCTTGGTGTTTTCGAGGAAATCCTCGGGATTGTCGCCCTCGGCGATCTGCTCGATGGTGCGGCGCAGCCAGCCATAGGCGTTGGTGTCGCGCGACAGCGAATGGTCGGCGCCATTCGAGCCGTCCTTGTAGATCGAATGCGCGGCCACGCCATATTCGGCGATGGAATCCATGGCGAAGGTGCGGATCTGCAATTCGATGCGCTGGCGGGACGGCCCGACGATGGTGGTGTGGATCGAGCGGTAGTCGTTCTGCTTCGGGGTGGAGATGTAGTCCTTGAAACGGCCCGGCACGGCCGGCCATTTGGTATGGATCGCCCCGAGGGCGCGATAGCAATCGTCGACGGATTCCACCAGCACGCGAAACCCGAAAATGTCGGACAATTGCTCGAAGGACAGGCCCTTGGTTTCCATCTTGCGGAACACCGACCACGGCTTCTTCTGCCGGCTCTTGACCAGCGCGCGCAGGCCGAACTTGTCGAACAGCGCGGTCAGCGCCTTCTGGATTTCCTTGATGACGCTTTCGTTGCGGGCAATCACGTCGGCAAGCCGCGCGCTGACGGTCGCATGCGCCTCCGGATTTACGTGGCGAAATGCCAGTTCCTCCAGTTCCTCGCGCATGTCCTGCATGCCCATCCGCCCGGCGAGGGGCGCATAGATGTCCATCGTCTCCTCGGCGATGCGCCGGCGCTTCTGCGCCGCCATGTGGTCGAGCGTGCGCATGTTGTGGAGACGGTCGGCGAGCTTGACGAGCAGCACGCGCACGTCGGCGGCGATTGCGAGGAGCAGCTTGCGCAGGTTCTCCGCCTGCTCGGCTTTCTTCGACACGAGGTCAAGACGCTTGAGCTTGGTCAGGCCGTCGACGAGCTGACCGATGTCGGCGCCGAACATCGCGTCAATTTCCTCGCGCGTGGCCGAGGTGTCCTCGATCGTGTCGTGAAGCAGGGCGACCGCGATCGTCGCCTCGTCCATGCGCATGTCGGCCAGAATGGCGGCCACTTCCAGCGGATGGGAGAAATAGGGATCGCCTGAAGCCCGGCGCTGGTCGCCATGCTTCTTCATGGCATAGACATAGGCCTTGTTGAGGAGCGCCTCGTTGACATCGGGCTTGTAGCGCTGAACGCGCTCGACAAGCTCGTAATGCCGCATCATCGGCGTCTGCTCCCCGGGGGCCATGAAACATCAAAGGGCGCCGCGGCAACCGCGACGCCCGCAAAGGAATAACGATGTGGCATGCGGCGCGGAAGTGGCCGTTTCACCGCACCGTCAGAAATCGTCGTTCTTCTCCGGCGGAACCAGGCCTTCGATACCGGCGAGCAGTTCTTCCTCCGACATGCGGTCGAAGGTGACCTTGTCGTCCTCGAACAATTCCTCGGCGATCTCCGCCGCGGCGGCGGCCGGGGCAGCTTCGGCTTCCGGCTCGTCGATCTCCACATGCTTCTGCAGCGAGTGGATCAGGTCTTCGCGCAGGTCACCGGCCGAGAGCGTCTCGTCGGCGATCTCGCGCAACGCCACGACGGGGTTCTTGTCATTGTCGCGATCGATGGTGATCTGGGCGCCCTGCGACACAAGCCGCGCACGGTGGCTGGCAAGCAGGACGAGATCGAAGCGGTTGGGAACCTTGTCGATGCAGTCTTCGACAGTGACGCGGGCCATGGGCGTCCCTTTCGTGATCCAGGCGGGGGATTGAGCGGCGCGTTTACCCGGTTGACGCGGCGAAAACAAGAAAAATCGGCGCGGCGGCGCCATTTGGTCGATCTTGCGGGCCGCCGGGTTTGGCGCTAGTGAACGCGCATTGGTTCAATGCATTTCAATCAGAAAGGGATTTGAAGATGTTCGATCCACGCGAGAAAATTGCACTTTTCATCGATGGCGCCAATCTTTATGCCACGTCGAAGAGCCTTGGGTTCGATATCGATTACAGAAAACTGCTTACGACGTTTCAGAAGCGCGGTTATCTGCTGCGCGCTTATTACTACACCGCATTGATCGAGGACCAGGAATATTCCTCGATCCGTCCGCTGATCGACTGGCTGGACTATAACGGTTTCAAGGTCGTGACCAAGCCGGCCAAGGAATTCACGGATTCCACCGGCCGCCGGAAGATCAAGGGCAACATGGACATCGAGCTCGCCATCGATGCGCTCGAACAGGCCGAATGGGTCGACCACTTCGTCATCTTTTCCGGCGACGGCGACTTCCGTTCGCTGGTCGAGGCGCTGCAGCGGCGCGGGCGCAAGGTTTCGGTCGTCTCCACGATGACCACGCAGCCGCCGATGATCTCCGACGATCTGCGCCGCCAGGCGGACCATTTCATCGAACTCACATCGCTCAGGGCCGATATCGGCCGCGACCCGTCCGAGCGGCCGGTGCGCCGCTATGAACCGGTGGAACCGGACACCGACGGGTGAACCTCACCGAACCGGATCGCGATTGCGCGCTCTGCCCGCGGCTGCGCGCCTTCATCCTGGATTGGCGGGGTCGCGAGGCCGGGTGGCACAATGCGCCCGTCCCCACCTTCAGCGCGGCCGACGCCGACGTGCGCCTGCTCGTGGTCGGCCTTGCGCCGGGCCTACGCGGCGCCAACCGCACCGGGCGGCCGTTCACCGGCGACTTCGCCGGCGACCTCCTGTACCGGACGCTGATCCGGTTTGGCCTGGCCGAGGGGGAGTATGCCGCGCGGCCCGATGACGGCATCCGCCTGAAGGGTGCGGCGATCACCAATGCGGTGCGGTGCGTTCCGCCCGAGAACAAGCCGGTCGGCCAGGAGATCAACACCTGCCGGCAATTCCTCCAGCCGACGCTTGAACGATTCCAGAACCTGAAAGTCGTGGTGACGCTCGGCAAGATCGCGCACGAATCCACGGTTCGCGCGCTCGGCGAACGCCTGGCCGACCATCCGTTCCGCCATGGCGGACAGACGAAAGCCGGCCGGCTGACGTTGCATCCGAGCTATCATTGCTCGCGCTACAACACCAACACCGGCCGGCTTACGGAAGCGATGTTCGCCGACGTGTTTTCGGCGGCGACACGCCGCCTTGCCTGAGGTTCAGACCATGCGGCCGCCCTGCATGCGCCACACGCCGACGCCGGAGCGATAATTGCGCACATCGGCATGGCCGGAGGATTCCAGGATCTGCTTGGCCGTGCCGGAGCGCGCGCCGGACAGGCAATAGACGACCACCGGCTTGTCCTTGGGAACCGCGTGCGGATTGAACCGCGACAGCGGAACATTGATCGCACCCTCGATCGCGCCGGAACGGAACTCGTGTTCCTCGCGCACGTCGACGACATGCGCCGCGCCGGTGCGGACGATTTCCACCATCTCATCGTGCGGCACGATGCCGGCGGCGGAAGCGTTGAAGTTGAAGAAATTGGCGAAGTTCATGGCGGGCTCCCTCGGGGTTCGACGTGCGCCGGCGGCCTTGGCTGGCCATTTCGGCTTTCCCTGTGCTATATATGAACATGTATTCATGCGTCAAGGGCATTGTGCCGTGCACAATGAAAAATCAGCCCTTGTCGCGCAACAATCTCGACTTCTGGCGCTCCCAATCGCGGGTCTTCTCGGTCTCGCGCTTGTCGTGGAGCTTCTTGCCCTTGGCCAGCGCCAACAGCATCTTGGCGCGCCCGCGCTCGTTGAAATAGATCTTCAACGGCACGAGCGTCATGCCATCGCGCTCGACGCCCTTGGCGAGACGCGCCAATTCCTTGTGCTTGATCAACAATTTGCGCCGCCGACGCGGCTCATGGTTGAAGCGGTTGCCCTGCAGGTATTCCGGCAGCCAGGAATTGATCAGCCAGAGTTCGCCGCCTTCGACCGAGGCGTAGGATTCGGCGATGTTGGCCTGCCCCTGGCGCAGCGACTTCACTTCCGTGCCCGTCAGCACCAGACCCGCCTCGAGCGTGTCGATGATCTCGTAGTTGAACCGTGCCTTGCGGTTCTCCGCGACGGCGCGGCCGCCCTTGTCCTTGTCCGTGGCGCTCATGATGCTGAGGTGGCCGTTCCCGCGTCAGTTCGCAAGGCCGACATGCGCCATCGCGGCGTCGAGCCTTGCCGCGGTAGCGGCTTCCACCGGCATCATCGGCAGGCGCAGGCGATTGTTGACGCGGCCGAGCTTCGACAGGGCATATTTCGCGCCCGCCACGCCGGCCTCGGTGAAAATGGCCTGGTGCAGCGGCATCAGCACATCCTGCCATTCCAGCGCCTTCGCCCAATCGCCGGCGGTCATCGCCGCCTGGAAGGCGGCGGACTGGCGCGGCGCGACATTGGCTGTCACCGAGATGCAGCCGACGCCGCCATGGACATTGAAGCCGAGCGCGGTGGCGTCCTCGCCCGACAGCTGGACGAAGCCCTTGCCGCAGGTGGCGCGCTGCTCCGAGACCCGCTCGATCTTGCCGGTCGCATCCTTGACGCCGACGATATTGGAAAAATCGCGGGCGAGACGGCCCATCGTTTCCGGCGTCATGTCGATCACCGACCGGGGCGGGATGTTGTAGATGATGATCGGCAGCTTCGTCGATCGCGCAATGGCGGCGAAATGCTCGTAGAGCCCGCGCTGGTTCGGCTTGTTGTAGTAGGGCGTGACGACGAGCACGGCATCGGCGCCGACGGATTCGGCATGGCGGGCAAGCTCGATGGCTTCCACCGTGTTGTTGGAGCCGGCACCGGCGATCACCGGCACGCGGCCGCGCGCCACCGAGACGCATACCTCGACGACGCGGCGGTGTTCGTCGTGCGAAAGCGTCGGGCTTTCGCCGGTGGTGCCGACCGGCACGAGCCCGCTCGAGCCCTCTTCGATCTGCCAATCGACGAAGGCCTCGAAGGCTTTCTCGTCAAAGCTCCCGTCGTCCCTGAAGGGGGTGACCAACGCGGGGATCGAACCGGAGAACATGGGCCTTGGCTCCTGAAGCGGCCGGCCGCGACGGCGGCCGGAAAGCGGCGCACCATACTTGGCGCCCCCCTCGCCCGCAAGCCGGATGGAATGGCGGCGCGCGGTGGCGAAAACCCCTTGCGGCCAGCCGGCCGCGGCCTATCGTCGGCTTTTTCACGGGACGCATGCCATGGCCGGGTTCAACGATGTCTTCTATTCCGCCCAGGACGGGCTGACGCTACACGCTCGCGTCTACGGCCGGACCCAGCCCGGCCTTCCCGCCATCTGCCTGCCCGGCCTGACGCGCAATGCCCGCGATTTCCACGAGCTGGCGCTGCATCTTTCGACCCACATCAAATCCCCTCGCCCGGTGGTCGCCTTCGACTATCGCGGGCGCGGACAATCGGCCTGGGCGCCGGACTGGACCTCCTACGATCCGCTGGTGGAAGCCGGCGACGTGCTGGCGGGGCTCGCCGCGCTCGACATCGGCCACGGCCTGTTCATCGGCACGTCGCGCGGCGGGCTCATCACCATGATCCTTTCGGCGATGCGGCCGGGCGCGATCCGCGGCGCGATCCTCAACGACATCGGCCCGCGCATCGAGGGCGAAGGACTGGCGCAAATCCGCGCCTACCTCACCGGCATGCCCGCGCCGGCGAGCCTGGCGGAGGCGGAGGCGATCCTGAAGCAGGTGTTCGGGCCGGCATTCCTGGCGCTTTCGGATCCGGACTGGGCGCGGATGGCGGCGGCGATCTTTGCCGAGCGCGGCGGCCGGATTGTGCCGGACTACGATCCGGCGCTGATCAACCCGTTGAAATCAGTGGATTTCTCGCAGCCGCTTCCGGAACTGTGGCCGCAGTTCGAGGGCCTCGCCGCCGTGCCGCTGATGACCATTCGCGGCGCCAACTCCAGGCTCCTGTCACCGGCGACGCTGGCCGAAATGGAGCGCCGCCATCCCGGCATGGAGACGATCACGGTGGAGGGACAGGGCCACGCGCCGCTGCTTGAAACCGGTGACCTGCCGGAGCGGATCGCGGCGTTCGCGGCGCGGCTCGACCAGACGCACTGATTTCAACTGCGCCTTGAAAACGAAAGAACCCGGCGGTTGCCCGCCGGGTTCCTGGTATTCCGCGAGCTTGCGGCGATCAGAACGAACGTTCGAAGCGCAGCATGAAGGCGTTGGTGTTGTTCCAGAAATGCGCGACTTCGGCGAGCGCGGTCAGGCCCGGCGCGATGGTGTAGCCGAGGTTGCCGTAGATGTCGTAGTGGCCATCCTGGAAGTACTGGAAGTCGAGGCCGACCGAGGCGCGCGAGCCGAGCGGCGCGGAGATGCCGGCGATGATCGACCACGAACCGTGCAGCGTCCAGTCCCAGGCGTAGGCGTTGGTGGCGCTGTTGGTCCACAGGCCGACGAGGCGCAGCGTGGCCGGGCCGACCGGCGCATTGACGGTGGCCTTGAGCGCGACCGAGGCATCCGACTCGTCATAGCCGGCCGACAGGGTGGCGTTGACCTTGCCGAAGGTGCCGGCAACACCGGCCATCACGTCGGGCATGTAGTTGACGTTGTTGTCGTGATCGAGCGACAGGATGCCGGAGAAATTGCCGGAGGTGAAGGTGTAGCTGATGTAGTGGCGGGTCTGGTAGCCGTAGGAGCCGCCCCAATCGGTGACGCCGCCGTAGCCGGAGAAGCGGTTCCACTGCGAGTCGCGATAGCCCATTTCGAGGCCGCCGACGCCGAGCGAATACTGCGCATCCGAATACATCATCGGAGCGGTCCAAGAGCGGTGCCCATGCTCGATGCGGAAGTAGGACGACACGGTGCCGAGATCGGACTCGTTCTTGGCCTCGAACTCGAGGCGGCCACGCGCCTGCTTGTCGAAACCGGTCGAGCCGGTGGCCCAGAAGATCTCGTAACGGACCCAGCCGCCGATCTTCAGGCAGGTCTCGGTGCCCGGAATGTAGAAGTAGCCGGCGCCGTAAGCGTCGCAAACGCGGACATATTCCATCGGCTCCGGCTCGGCGGCGACGACGGCATCGGCGGCGGAAGCGCCGGAAACCGCGACCAGCGCGGCGGCGGACCCGAGAAGCAGGCTCTTGATCGACATTTCAGTCCCCTTTTTGGTTTTGACGATCCCGACAAGGAACAACCAGGATCGCGATTCGGTTCGAAAGCAGGTGCTTTCGTTCGAAGCCACCTTAGCCGGCGATCCTTGACAGACAATGCCCGGTCCAGCGGAAAACCGGCAAACGCGGCGTTCGCCGCGGGACTGTTGCACGGCGGCAACGGTTTTTTGCGATCATTTGATGAATGCCGCGGCAATTCATGTCCATGCCTGTTTTTTCGGCATTGGCGCCGGTCCACGCGTCCGGGACCCGGTTCGCGATGGCGCGGTCGGCGAATCCTGCCGACAAAACAAAAAACCCGGCGGTTGCCCGCCGGGTTTTCCGTATTCCGAAGCCTTGCGGCGATCAGAACGAGCGCTGGAAGCGCAGCATGAAGGCGTTGGTGTTCGCCGAAGTGTGGGCGAGTTCGGCCAGGGCCGTGAGGCCCGGAGCGATCGTGTAGTTCAGGTCGCCGATGACCTGCCACGCACCACCCTGGAAGTACTGGAAGTCGACCGCGACCGAAGCGCGCGAGCCGAGCGGGGCGCCGATGCCGGCGATGACCGACCACTGAGCGGCATTCCAATACTGGTTGGTGGCGACGCCGTTGGTCCACAGACCGACCAAGCGCAGCGTGGCCGGGCCGACAGCGGCGTTCACGGTCGCCTTGACCGCAACCGACGCGTCCGACTCGTCCCAGCCGGCCGACAGCGAGGCCGTCACGTTGCCGAACGTGCCGCGCGCGCCGACCATGACGTCGGGCATGTAGTTGGCGTTGTTGTCGTGATCCAGCGACAGGATGCCGGCGAAGTTGCCGGACACGAACGTGTAGCTGATGTAGTGACGGGTCTGGTAGCCATAGTTGCCGCCATTGTCCGTGAGACCGCCGTAACCGGAGAAACGGTTCCACTGCGAGTCGCGATAGCCCATCTCGAGGCCGCCGACGCCGAGCGAATACTGCGCATCCGAATACATGCCGGTCACGGAGTGATGGCCATGCTCAATGCGGAAGTAGGACGACACGGTGCCGAGGTCGGACTCGTTCTTGGCCTGGAATTCCAGACGGCCGCGAGCGCGCTTGTTGAAGCCGGTCATGCCGGTCGACCAGAAGATCTCATAACGGACCCAGCCGCCGATCTTCAGGCAGGTCTCGGTGCCCGGGATGTAGAAATAGCCGGCGCCGTAAGCATCGCAGACGCGGACATATTCCATGGGTTCCGGTTCGGCGGCGACGACGGCATCGGCGGCGGAAGCGCCGGAAACCGCGACGAGGGCCGCAGCGGAGCCGAGGAGAAGGCTCTTGATGTTCATGTTCTGACCTCCAGTCGAGTTTTGAAGGGTCCGGGTTATTTCCGAAGGACTGCGTCCCATCCCATTCCCAATTGCGAAGCCGACGCGCTTTCCGCACCCCTTCTTCAGCCACCGTCATGACAAAACGCCCTGTCGCGCGCAACCTTCGAATGGCCGGCGTGGCGGCGGCGAAAGCGCTTCGGCAGGGCCTGTTGCTAAAATGCCACGAATGCCGGCAAGGCCAGGGCATTTGTTGATCCTTCGTTCACCAATTCCGGTAAAGCCCCGTTAAAGAAGGTTTCAAAGCGTGAGTTTCCGGGCCGTTTTCGCGGGTTCGGACCAGCGTCTTTTGTCGCAGAATCGTCCGCGGACCCCCCGGAGCCGTCCGATTCGGGCCGGCTATCGGCGCGTAACCGGGCCTGGATTCGGGCCGCGATGCGTTGCCAGCGCGGCCGGGGTCCGCGATTTCGCCACCTTGCGCACGAAGTTGGAGCGGGCGACGTGGTAGGACGGGTCGAAGCCATAGAAATTGCGTTTCATGCGGGCGATCTCCTCGGCCCGCCAGGCGTCGAGCGGCTTTACGGCCTCGTCGGCGGCGCGCGATGCCGCCTTGGCGGCGATGCGGGCATCGAGGGCGGGATCGGCGGCCAGGGCGAGTG
>JBATNB010000028.1:0-12851 GCA_049290135.1 Rhizobiaceae bacterium | reverse complement strand
CATCCACGCGGCGTCGGAAAACGCGCTGGCCGCGCAACTCGGCGTCGAACGCGACCTGCAGCGCCAGGCCGGCCAGGCCGGCGACTTCGCCGAAGGCGTGGCGGCGTTCCTCGAAAAGCGTCCGGCGCAGTTCAGACGGAAGGCACCGTAGGGTCCGTCGGACTGTCGGGGGCTTCAGCCGGATCGGCGTCAAGCAGCGCGTGCGCGCCGGCGCCCTGTGTGGCCAGCGCGGCGCTGGCCCTGGAGTTGAAATCGGAAAAGAACTCGCCGGCGAGCTTCTTCGAGGTCGACTGGATCAGGCGGCTGCCCAGCTGCGCAATCTTGCCGCCGACGTCGGCGCGCGCCTTGTAGCGCAGGATCGTGATGGATTCGCCCTCGGCGTGAAGCGTCACGTCGGCCCCGCCCTTGGCAAAGCCGGCGACCCCGCCCTTGCCTTCGCCGACAATGGTGTAGGCATTCGGCGGATCGAGGTTTTCCAGCGTGACCACACCGTTGAAGGTGGCCTTGATCGGCCCGATCCTGAGCACGACCGTGGCGGCCAGTTCGTTCGGCGAACTCATCTCCAGCGCCGAGCAGCCCGGAATGCAGGCCTTCAGGATCTCCGGATCGTTGAGCATCTCCCAGACCTTGGCGAGCGGAGCGGCAATGCGCTCCTCGCCATCCATGTTCACGGCCATCGCCTTACTCCCGCGGTCGACAAGGGTCATCGGTATCGGCAGGGCCATGGCTTGTCCATTGCCTAAAAGTCCGCCCCCCGGGCTACGCATTTGACCTGCCCATTCGCGCCGCTACAGTCCCGGCGCCAATGCGGAGGACACGATGGCGGACACAGGCAAGCGCAGGCTGAGGTCACAGGCCTGGTTCGACAATCCGGACAATCCGGGAATGACGGCGCTCTATCTCGAGCGCTACCTGAATTTCGGACTGACGCGCGCGGAACTGCAGTCCGGCAAGCCGATCATCGGCATCGCGCAGACCGGATCGGATCTGTCGCCCTGCAACCGCCACCACATCGAACTGGCCAGGCGCGTGCGCGACGGCATCGCGGCGGCCGGCGGCGTGGCGCTGGAATTCCCGGTGCATCCGATCCAGGAAACCGGCAAGCGCCCGACGGCGGCGCTCGACCGCAATCTCGCCTATCTCGGCCTGGTCGAGGTGCTTTACGGCTACCCGCTCGACGGCGTGGTGCTGACCATCGGTTGCGACAAGACCACGCCGGCCGCCCTGATGGCGGCGGCCACCGTGGACATCCCGGCGATCGCGTTCTCGGTCGGGCCGATGCTGAACGGATGGCATCGCGGCGCGCGCACCGGGTCGGGCACGGTGATCTGGGACTCGCGGCAGAAGCTGTCGGCCGGCGAGATCGGCTATGACGAGTTCATGGACGCGGTCGCCTCCTCGGCGCCCTCGACCGGCTATTGCAACACGATGGGTACGGCGACGACGATGAACTCGCTGGCCGAGGCGCTTGGCATGCAGATGCCGGGTTCGGCGGCGATCCCGGCGCCGTATCGGGAACGCGGCCAGATGGCCTATGAAACCGGGCGGCGGATCGTCGACATGGTCGGCGAGGATCTCAGGCCCTCGGCGATCATGACGCGCGAGGCGTTCGAAAACGCCATCGTGGTCAATTCCGCCATCGGCGGATCGAGCAACGCGCCGATCCATCTCAACGCCATTGCGCGCCATCTCGGCGTGGCCCTCGACAATGACGACTGGCAACGCATCGGCCACGCGATCCCGCTGCTGGTCAATTTGCAGCCGGCCGGGGAGTATCTCGGCGAGGATTTCCACCGGGCCGGCGGCGTGCCGGCCGTTGTCGCGGAACTGATGAGGGCGGGCCTGCTGCCGCATCCCGGCGCACTGACGGCGAACGGCAGGACCATCGGCGACAATTGCGCCGCGGCGGAGAACCTCAACACCAGCGTGATCCGCACCGTCGCCGATCCGCTGAAGGCCAGCGCCGGCTTCATCAACCTCACGGGCAACCTGTTCGACAGCGCGATCATGAAGACGAGCGTGATCTCGGAGGATTTCCGCGCGCGCTATCTTTCCGACCCCGCCGATCCCATGGCGTTCGAGGGCGTCGCGGCGGTGTTCGACGGTCCGGAGGATTATCATCGGCGCATCGACGATCCGGCGCTCGGCCTCGACGACCGCACGATCCTGGTCATGCGCGGCGCCGGACCGGTCGGCTATCCGGGCGGGGCGGAAGTGGTGAACATGCAGCCGCCGGACTATCTCATCCGGCAGGGCATCCGCGAGCTTCCCTGCCTTGGCGACGGCCGCCAGTCCGGCACCTCCGGATCGCCGTCGATCCTCAACGCCTCGCCGGAAGCGGCGACCGGGGGCGGGCTGGCGCTGCTGCGGAGCGGCGACCGCATCCGCATCGACCTCAAGGCCGGGCGCGCCGATGTGCTGCTCGACGCGGCCGAACTGGACAACAGGCGCGAGCGCCTGCGGGCGCAGGGCGGCTACGCCTTTCCCGCGCACCAGACGCCCTGGCAGGAAATCCAGCGGCAGATGGTCGGCCCGTTGTCGGAAGGCATGGCGCTGAAGCCCGCCGTCAAGTATCAGCGCATCGCGCAGACCAAGGGTCTGCCGCGCGACAACCATTGAACCGACCGGCCAGACCGCCCATGCACCAATTCATGAATCGACCGGACTTTGACGTCGCCCTTTCGCGCCTGGTCGCCCATCGGGCCGATGGCGCGCCGCGCCGGCTCAAGGATGCGTTTGCGCGCGACCCCGACCGTTTCGCCCGCCTGTCGTTCCGGCTGGATGATCTTCTGCTCGACCTGTCGAAGTGCGCCATCGACGCCACCACGCTGACGCTGCTTGGCGACCTGGCCCGGGCGGCCGGCGTCGAGGCGATGCGGGCGGCGATGTTCGCCGGCGAGAAGATCAACACGACCGAGGGACGCGCGGTGCTGCACGTTGCGTTGCGCGCCGCGGGCGAGGACCGCTTCAAGACCAGCGGCCGCGATGTCGTGACCGACGTGCGGGCGACGCTGGAGGTGATGGCAAGCTTCGCCAACGGCGTGCGCTCGGGCGTCATCTCGGGCGCCACGGGCCGGCGGTTCACCGATGTGGTCAACATCGGCATCGGCGGATCTGACCTGGGGCCGGCCATGGCGACGCTGGCGCTGGCGCCCTACCAGGAAGGGCCGCGGCTGCACTACGTCTCCAATGTCGACGGCGCCCACATCCACGACACGCTGAAGCCGCTCAATCCGGAAACCACGCTGTTCGTCGTCGCATCCAAGACCTTCACGACGATCGAGACCATGACCAATGCGCTGAGCGCCCGGCGCTGGATCGTCGACGCGCTCGGGCGGGAGGCGGTGGGCGCGCATTTCTGCGCCGTCTCCACCGCGCTCGACAAGGTGGCGGAGTTCGGCATCGACACGAAGCGCAGCTTCGGGTTCTGGGACTGGGTGGGCGGGCGGTATTCGCTGTGGTCGGCCATCGGCCTGCCGCTGATGATCGCGATCGGCGCGGACGACTTCCATGCGCTACTGTCGGGGGCGCGGGCGATGGACCGGCATTTCGCCAGCGCGCCGTTGCCGCAAAACCTGCCGATGCTGCTCGGGCTTGCCGGATTCTGGCACCGGGCGGTGTGCGGCCACGGCTCGCGCGCGGTCATTCCCTATGACCAGCGGCTGGCGCGGCTGCCGGCCTACCTGCAGCAACTCGACATGGAATCGAACGGCAAGAGCGTCATGCGCGACGGGACGCCGGTCGTCACCCCGACCGGGCCGGCGGTGTGGGGCGAGCCGGGCACCAACGGCCAGCACGCCTTCTTCCAGATGCTGCACCAGGGCACCGACGTCATCCCGGTCGAGTTCATCGTCGCGGCGGAGGGGCACGAGCCTCAGCTCAGGCACCATCACGACCTGCTGGTTGCCAACTGCCTGGCGCAATCGGAGGCGCTGATGCGCGGCCGTTCGCCCGACGAGGCGCGCGCGCAACTGCGCGCCCGGGGGATGGCGGACAAGGACGTCGAGGCATTGGCGCCGCACCGGGTGTTTGCCGGCAACCGGCCGTCGATCACCATCGTCCACCGGCGACTGGACCCGTTCTCGCTTGGCCGGCTGATCGCGCTCTACGAGCACCGCGTGTTCGTGGAGGCGGCGCTCTTCGGCATCAATGCATTCGACCAGTGGGGGGTCGAACTCGGCAAGGAACTGGCGACCGGCCTGCAGGCGGTCGTCGAAGGCAAGGCAGGCGCCGACGGGCGCGACGCCTCGACCGCCGGGCTGGTGGCGCACATCCACGCGTTGCGCAAGGGGAAATGACATGGCCCGCATCCGCGCGATCCTGTTCGACAAGGACGGCACGCTGCTCGACTTCAACGCCACCTGGCTCGGCTTCGCGCGCGAGATGGCGCTCGCGGCGACGGGGGGCGACATGGGGCGCGCCGACCGGCTGCTCAGGGATGGCGGGTTCGATGCGGACGAGAAGCGCTTCCGGCCCAACTCGGTGATCGCGGCGGGCACCAACGCCCAGGTCGTCAGCCATTTCCACCCGCATGTCGAAGGCGAACCGCTGCGGGTGCTGGTGGAGGAAACCGACCGCAAGACCGCCGGAATCGCCGAGCGCGCGGTGGCGCTGCCGGGGGCGCTCGACGCGGTGCGCGCGCTGCATGCCCGAGGCTACGCGATCGGGCTTGCCACCAATGATTCGGCCCGCGGCGCGGAGACGACGCTCAAACTGTTCGGCATCGCCTCGCTGTTCACCGCGACGCTCGGCTACGATTCGGTGAAGCATCCCAAACCGGCGCCGGACGCGCTGGTCGAATTCGCGGCGCGCGCCGGATGCCGGCCGGACGAGGTGGCGATGGTGGGGGACAATGCGCACGACCTGGAAATGGCGCGCGCCGCTGGCGCGGGCCTGTCGATCGGCGTGCTGTCGGGCAACGGCACGGCCGAAAGCCTCGCGCCGCTCGCCGACGTGATCCTCGCCTCGGTGGTGGAACTGCCGGCCTGGCTGGAGGCCCAGGCCGGCTGATCCGGATCAGTCGCGCAACTCGCGGCGCAGGATCTTGCCGACGTTCGATTTCGGCAGGGCGTCGCGGAACTCGATGTATTTCGGCCGCTTGTAGCCGGTGAGGTTCTCCTTGCAGAAGTCGGCGACCTGTTCCTTCGTCAGGTTCGGGTCCTTGCGCACGATGAAGAGCTTCGGGGTCTCGCCCGACTTGTCGTCCGGTACGCCGATGGCGGCGGCTTCCAGGACGCCCGGATGGCGCGCCATGACTTCCTCGATCTCGTTGGGATAGACGTTGAAGCCGGAGACGAGGATCATGTCCTTCTTGCGGTCAACGATCTTGGTGTAGCCGCGCTCGTCCATGAAGCCCATGTCGCCGGACTTGAAGAAGTTGTCCGAAGTCATGACCTTGGCGGTTTCGTCCGGACGGTTCCAGTAGCCGGCCATGACCTGCGGCCCGCGGATGCAGATTTCGCCGACCTCGCCGAGCGGCACCTCCTTGCCGTCATCGTCGCGGATCGAGATTTCTGTGGAGGGCACGGGCAGGCCGATCGTGCCGGAAAACTCCTGGGCGGAGAACTTGTTGGCGGTGGCGATCGGCGAGGTTTCCGACAGGCCGTAGCCCTCGGCGATGTTGACGCCCGTCACTTCCTTCCAGCGCTCGGCGACCGGACGCTGCACGGCCATGCCGCCGCCGAGGGCAAGCACGAATTTCGAGAAGTCGAGCTTGCGGAAGTCCTCGTTGTTGAGCAGCCCGTTGAACAGGGTGTTGAGGCCGGGGAAGATGTGGATTGTGTGCGCCTTCATCTCGCCGACGAGGCCGGGGATGTCGCGCGGGTTGGGGATGAGGATGTTGTTGGCGCCCTGCTGCATGCCCATGACCATGTTCACGGTCAGCGCGAAGATGTGGTAGAGCGGCAGCGCGCAAAGGTAGGTCAGGTCGGTGGGTTTCGGGCGGATGGTATAGGCGTCCTCGACCCAGATGGCCGCCTGGGCGACATTGGCCAGCACATTGCGATTGAGCAGCGTGGCGCCCTTGGAGACGCCCGTCGTGCCGCCGGTATATTGCAGGAAGGCCACGTCGTTCGGCCCGCTGCCGCCTTCCTTGAGCCCGGCGGAGGCGCCCGCCGAAAGCGCCGCCTTGAACTTGACATGGCCCGGCAGCGACCAGGCCGGCACCATCTTCTTCACCCGCCGTACCACCAGGTTGACCAGATGGCCCTTGAGGCCGAGCAGGTCGCCCATCGACGCGACGATCACGTGCTTGACGGCGGTCCTGGACAGCACCGCCTGCAGCGTCGTGGCGAAATTCTCCAGGATGACGATGGCTTCCGCGCCGGAATCCTTCAGCTGGTGCTCCAGTTCGCGCGGCGTGTAGAGCGGGTTGACGTTGACCACGGTGTAGCCGGCCCGCAGCGCGCCCATCACGGTGATGGGGTATTGCAGCACGTTCGGCATCATGATGGCGACGCGGGCGCCACGGGCGAGGCCCCTTGACTGGAGATAACCGCCGACGGCGGCCGACAGCCTGTCGGCTTCGGCGAAGCTCATCGACTTGCCCATCATGGTGAAGGCCGGCCGCGAGGAAAATTTGCGGCTGGAGGCGACCAGAAGCTCGCCGACCGAAGCAAACTGCGACGGCGGGATCTCGGCCGGAACGTCCTTGGGATAGTGGGCGAGCCAGGGTCTGGACGCCGATGCCGACGCCGCCGGCCTGGACGCCGCCGGCTTGGCCGCCGCGGGTTTCGCAGCCGCGGGTTTCGCGCTTTTCGCCGGCGCCGGCTTTGCCGCGGCCACCTTCACGGGCGCGGTCTTCGCAGTCGGTTTCTTCGTGTCTTTGGCCATGACTTCCTCCCGCCAGGTCCTGTCACGCTTGCGCGCATGGACATAACAGTAGGAGGGGCCAAGGGATCGTGCAACGGGGAGTCTGCGTTCAAACGGACTTCTGCCCGTAATGTTCGGCTGTCGCGAGATAGGCCTTCTCATCCGCGGTCGATTCGCGGCCGAGGGCGGCATTGCGATGCGGAAACCTGCCGAAACGCTGAATGATGTCGCGGTGATCGTGGGCGAACTTCATCGCGTCCGGATTGCCGAGCAGGGAAAACAGCGCCACGCAGCGGTCCTGGTCGGCGGCGTTCTCGGCATGCATGAACGGCAGGTAGAAGAACATGCGCCGCTCCGGCGCCACCATCGTGTCATGGCCGCTCGAAATGGCGGCATCGGCGATGGCGCGGGCGTGCGGGTCGGCGGCGAATGCGCCGGCGGTGCCGCGGAACATGTTGCGGCTGAACTGGTCGAGCACGATGAGCGCGGCGAGCGCCTGCGACGGGGACGCGACAAGATCGGCCGCGGCGGTGGCCATAAGCCTGGCGTGCAACGCGGCGAACCGGCGCGCGATATCGGCATCCAGATCATGATCGACGGAGAACCGCTTGGCCGGCGGCGTTTCGTCGAACCAGAAGGAAAGCACTTCCCCGTCCCAGCCAGTCATGTCCACATGCCCCTCCCATGCGTCGCCCTGTTCGGCACTATTGCACCTTTTCCATTCGGTCAAAACGGTGTTTAGATGCCGGCTTGCGCCGGAACCGACGAACGGACGGCGCGAGTTCAAAGGGAGTGTTCCAACATGAAGAGAACGTTTTTCACCGCAGCCCTGCTCGCCGCGACGATGCTGAGCAGTGCCGCGGGCGCCAAGACGCTGGTCTATTGCTCGGAAGGATCGCCTGAAGGTTTCGACCCGGCCATCTACACCGCCGGCACCACGTTCGACGCCTCGTCGCGCCCCGTCTACAATCGTCTCGTCGAATTCAAGCCGGGCACGACCGAAATCGAGCCGGGTCTGGCCGAGAGCTGGACCATTTCCGATGACGGCCTGCAGTACACGTTCAAGCTGCGCGCCGGCGTGAAGTTCCAGACCACGGACTTCTTCACCCCGACCCGCGACCTCAACGCCGACGACGTCGTCTTCTCCTTCGAGCGCCAGTACAAGGCCGACCATTCGTGGAACCAGTACATCGCGGGCGCGGCGTGGGAGTATTTCGCCGGCATGGGCTTCCCGGACCTGCTCGCCTCGATCGAGAAGGTCGACGACATGACCGTGAAGTTCACGCTCAAGACCAAGGAAGCGCCGTTCGTGGCCAACCTGGGCATGGATTTCGCGTCCATCATGTCGAAGGAGTATGCCGACAAGCTGGAAGCCGACGGCAAGAAGGAACAGCTCAACCAGATGCCGCTCGGCACGGGCCCCTTCAAGTTCGTCGCCTACCAGCAGGACGCGGTCATCCGCTACCAGGCGCATGAAGGCTACTGGAAGGGCAAGCAGGCGATCGACGACCTTGCCTTCGCCATCACCACCGACGCCGCCGTCCGCTTGCAGAAGCTGAAGGCGGGCGAATGCCATGTCATGCCGTATCCCAACGCGGCCGACGTGGAGGGCATGAAGGCCGACACGAACCTGCAGGTGATGGAAGCGCCGGGCCTCAACGTCGCCTACCTCGCCTTCAACACCACGCAGGCGCCGTTCGACAAGGCCGAGGTGCGCAAGGCCATCGACATGGCGATCAACAAGAAGGCGATCGTCGACGCGGTGTTCCAGGGCGCGGCTTCCGTGGCCAAGAACCCGATCCCGCCGACGATCTGGTCGTACAACAACGCCATCCCGGACGATGTCCACGATCCGGAAGGCGCGAAGAAGATGCTGGCCGACGCCGGCGTCTCGGGCCTGGCGATGAAGGTCTGGGCGATGCCGGTGGCACGTCCCTACATGCTCAACGCCCGTCGCGCCGCCGAACTGATCCAGTCGGATCTGGCGGCGGTCGGCATCACGGCCGAAATCGTCTCCTACGAGTGGGCCGAGTATCTCAAGCTCTCCAAGGACAAGGCCCGCGACGGCGCGGTGCTGCTCGGCTGGACCGGCGACAACGGCGATCCGGACAACTTCCTGCACACACTGCTCGGCTGCGACGCGGTCGGCGGCAACAACCGCGCGCAGTGGTGCAACCAGGAGTTCGACGATCTCGTGGTGAAGGCCAAGCAGGAGACCGACCAGGCCGCGCGCACCAAGCTCTACGAAGACGCCCAGGTGGTCTTCAAGCGCGAGGCGCCGTGGGTCACGCTCGACCATTCGATCGTGGTCATGCCGATGTCGAAGAAGGTGACGGGCTATGTCATGAGCCCGCTCGGCCATCACGCCTTCGACGGCGTCGACATCGCCGAGTAAGTTCCGCGACTCAGGCAACCGGGGCGG
The DNA here is from genome assembly GCA_049290135.1 of Rhizobiaceae bacterium. Classification (GTDB taxonomy): domain Bacteria; phylum Pseudomonadota; class Alphaproteobacteria; order Rhizobiales; family Rhizobiaceae; genus JADJTR01. The sequence goes on along the minus strand of JBATNB010000028.1, from coordinate 3,619 downwards.
CCAAGCGCCGCCCCGGTTCGCGCCGCCGCCCCTGCCGGGCGGGGCGCCTGCAACGGGGCGGACCTCATGCTGCGTTATCTCCTGGGGCGACTTGTCGTCCTGATCCCGACCTTCATCGGGGTCTCCATCATCGCGTTTTCGTTCATCCGGCTGTTGCCGGGCGATCCGGTCATGCTGCTTTCCGGCGAACGCGTCATGTCGCCGGAGCGCCACGCCGAGATTTCCCGCCAGCTTGGCCTGGACCGTCCGATCCTCATCCAGTATTTCGACTATCTTTCCGGTGTCGTGACCGGCGATTTCGGCGTTTCGATCGTCACCAAGAAACCCATTCTCGAACAATTCCTGACGCTGTTTCCCGCGACGATCGAATTGTCGCTGTGCGCCATCCTGTTCGCCGTCTTCCTCGGCATTCCCGCCGGCGTGTTCGCGGCGATCCGGCGCGGCTCATTCTACGATCAGACGATCATGGGCACGGCGCTGGTCGGCTATTCGATGCCGATCTTCTGGTGGGGGCTGCTGCTCATCATCCTGTTTTCCGGCGTGCTGCAATGGACGCCGGTGTCGGGCCGCATTTCGCTCCTCTATTTCTTTCCGCCGGTGACGGGGTTCATGCTCATCGACTCGGTGCTCTCGGGCCAGTCCGGGGCGTTCAGGTCGGCGGTGAGCCACCTGATCCTGCCGACGATCGTGCTCGGCACCATTCCGCTCGCCGTCATTGCCCGCCAGACGCGCTCGGCGATGCTGGAGGTCCTTGACGAGGACTACATGCGGACGGCCCGCGCCAAGGGACTGACGCCGACGCGCGTTGTGGGCGTGCATGCGCTGCGCAACGCGATGATCCCGGTCGTCACCACGATCGGCCTGCAGGTGGGGGTGCTGCTGGCCGGCGCCATCCTCACCGAGACGATCTTTTCCTGGCCCGGCATCGGCAAGTGGATGGTCGATTCGGTATTCCGCCGCGACTATCCGGTGATCCAGAGCGGCCTGCTGCTGATCGCCGGGGTGATCATGCTGGTCAACCTGACCGTGGACCTGCTCTACGGCCTCATCAACCCGCGCATCCGGCACTGAGGCGAACATGGCGACGGCAACGAACGCTCATCCGATGGAAGCCGTCACGCTGCGCCGGCAGCTGGCGGAATTCTGGCACTATTTCTCCGAGAACCGCGGCGCGGTGATCGGGCTCGTCGTGTTCGTCCTGCTGGTGATCATCGCGCTCGCCGCGCCGCTGATCTCGCCGCACCTGCCGAACGCGCAATACCGCGACGCGGTGCTGGTGCCGCCGATCTGGCAGGAAGGCGGGCGGGCGGAGTATCTGCTGGGCACCGACGCGGTGGGCCGGGACATGCTGTCGCGACTGATCTACGGGTCGCGGTTCTCGCTGTTCATCGGGGTCATCGTCACCTCGATCGCGCTGGTGGGCGGCGTGTTCATCGGCGTCATCGCCGGCTTCGTGCAGGGCCGCACCGACACGGCGATCATGCGGGTGATGGACATCATCCTGGCGTTTCCTTCGCTGCTGCTGGCGCTGGTGCTCGTCGCCGTGCTCGGGCCGGGGCTGATGAACGCAATGATCGCCATCGCGCTGGTGCTGCAGCCGCATTTCGTGCGGCTGACGCGCGCCGCGGTTATGGCGGAAAAGACCAAGGACTATGTGGTGGCGGCGCGCGTGGCCGGGGCGGGCCCGCTCCGGCTGATGTTCCGCACCATCCTGCCCAACTGCATGGCGCCGCTGATCGTGCAGGCGACCCTGTCGTTCTCCAATGCCATCCTCGACGCCGCCGCGCTCGGCTTCCTCGGCATGGGCGCGCAACCGCCGACGCCGGAGTGGGGGACGATGCTTGCCGAGGCGCGCGAGTTCATCCTGCGGGCCTGGTGGGTGGTGACCTTCCCGGGGCTTGCCATCCTGGTGACCGTGCTGGCGATCAATCTGATGGGCGACGGGCTGCGCGACGCGCTCGATCCCAAGCTGAAGCGGAGCTGAAGGGCGTGGGCGGCTGGTCGCAATCGCTGATCGGCAAACCCGACGCGCTGGACGCGCTGATCGGCGGCGCGGCGACTATCGTGGCCGCGGTGCTTGCGACATTTACGGGCGTTCTGACTTATGTTCTCACCCAGCGGCGCGATCGCCAGAAGGAGCGCGACGAACGAAGGGCGGAAGTCGAGCGGGGAGACGCCGCGCGCAAGGAACGCGTCGACGACATGGTGCGGGCTCTGCATGCGGAAATCCTCAGTGCAATGATTCTCACGGACGATCAGTTGCGGCCCGACGAGATTCGTTACGCGATTCTCGACCAAACCCCGTTCGCAACTCCCGATGAGACAGATTTCGTATTCGACAGCCTGATCGTGGATCTTTCGATCCTGCCTTCCGACGTCATTCATTCGGTAGTCGCCTACTATCGCGCCGCCAAGCAGACCAATTTGATGATCCGCGAGATGCGCGACCCGATGTTCATCGGCCTGACCGCGCCGGAAAAACGCAAGTACGCGGAAAATTTCATCGCCATGGTCTGGGTCTTGCGCAAACGCGGGGAAACGGCGCGCGATAGCCTTCAGGCTTACGCTTCCTCGGCTGGCATTGACCTTTCGACCGGGGTGGCCACAGTGGAAACAGGCACGCGCACTGCACTGGACGAAGCGCGCACCGCCATCGACGCGGCTTTGGCGGAAGCCGCCGACGGTTCAAACGATGGGTCGAATGGGGCCACGCATCGCGAAAATCTCCGTTCGAAACGCAATATAAGCGCTCGAAAGGGAAAATGAAAGAATGCCCCTGCTCGAGATCGAAAACCTGACGGTGGAGTTCCAGACCGCCAACGGCATGTTCCGCGCGGTCGACTCGGTGTCGCTGACGGTCGATGCCCGCGAGGTCGTGGCCATCGTCGGCGAATCCGGGTCCGGCAAGTCGGTCGCCATGCTGGCGCTGATGGGACTGCTGCCGTGGACGGCGAAGGTGACGGCCGACCGCATGGTGTTCGACGGCCACGACATGCTGAGCCTGCCGGCGGCGGAGCGGCGGCGGATCACCGGCAAGGACATTGCCATGATCTTCCAGGAGCCGATGTCGAGCCTCAATCCGTGCTTCACCGTCGGCTACCAGCTGGAAGAGGCGTTGAAGACCCATCTCGGCATGGACCGGGCGGAACGCCACGCACGGGTGATCGAACTGTTGTCGCTGGTCGGCATTCCGGCACCGGAAAAGCGCCTCGGCACCTTCCCGCATCAATTGTCGGGCGGCATGAACCAGCGCGTGATGATCGCCATGGCGATCGCCTGCAATCCGAAGCTGCTGATCGCCGACGAGCCGACCACCGCGCTCGACGTGACCATCCAGGCGCAGATCCTCGACCTGCTGCTCAGGCTGCAGACGGAAACCGGCATGGCGCTGGTGCTCATCACCCACGACATGGGCGTGGTGGCGGAGACGGCGGAGCGCGTGTCGGTGCAGTATGCCGGGCAGAAGGTGGAGGAGCAGCCCGTGCTCGGCCTGTTCGACGCGCCGCGCCATCCCTACACCGCGGCGCTGCTTTCGGCGCTGCCGGCGCGGGCGACGGAAAAGCGGCTGCCGTCGATTGCCGGCGTCGTGCCCGGCCAGTTCGACCGGCCGGCGGGATGC
>JBATNB010000027.1:0-2002 GCA_049290135.1 Rhizobiaceae bacterium | reverse complement strand
CGGCTATGCGGCGCTGCGCGGCGGCTCGGTCATCGGCGACCACGAGGTCGTCCTCGCCGGACCGGGAGAGCGCGTGGTGCTCGCGCACCGGGCCGACGATCGTTCCCTTTTCGCCAAGGGCGCGCTAAAGGCCGCGCTGTGGGGCTGGCACCGCAAGCCCGGCCTCTACGCCATGGCCGACGTGCTCGGCCTCTGAGATCCAACCGCAGCCAACCCGTAAGGGAGATCCGACATGTCCGGCACGCTCGTCCTCGTCCGCCACGGCCAGAGCGAATGGAACCTGAAGAACCTGTTCACCGGCTGGCGCGATGTCGACCTGACCGACAAGGGCGTGGCCGAGGCGATCGCCGCCGGGCGCGCGCTCAAGGCGCGCGGGCTGGTGTTCGACATCGCCTTCACCTCGGCGCTGAAGCGTGCGCAGCGCACGCTGACCCTCATGCTCGGCGAACTCGGCCAGGACGGCCTCGAGACGCTCCGCGACCAGGCGCTCAACGAGCGCGACTATGGCGACCTCTCCGGCCTCAACAAGGATGATGCGCGCGTGAAATGGGGCGAGGAACAGGTGCACAGGTGGCGCCGCTCCTACGACATCGCTCCGCCCGGCGGCGAAAGCCTGAAGGACACCGGCGCGCGCGTGTGGCCGTATTATCTCCATGTCATCCAGCCGCGCGTGCTGCGCGGCGAGACCGTCATCGTCGCCGCGCACGGCAATTCGCTGCGCGCCCTCATCATGGCGCTCGACGGCATGACGCCGGACGAGATCGTGCGGACCGAACTCGCCACCGGCGTGCCGGTGATCTACCGGCTCAATGCCGATTCCACCGTGGCGTCGAAGGAAATCCTCGCCGGCTGATTCCGATTGCGTTGACACCGGCTGATGAGGCCCTTATGTGCAGCGCGTCGCCTGCCCAGGTGGCGGAATTGGTAGACGCACTAGTTTCAGGTACTAGCGGGTAACACCGTGGAGGTTCGAGTCCTCTCCTGGGCACCAAACCCCCTTCCGAGGGGGTTTTTTATTGGCCGGACAGCGGCCGCGCCGCGGAGAGGCCGGTATCAAAGCTCCGTGCGCATGCGGTAGCCGGGCGAGAACACCAGCCGGACCGTGGTGATCATCCGCCCGCGCGATCGCGTCGTGCGGTCGATGACGAACAGTGCCTCGCCCTGCCGGCAATCGAGGATCGCGGCCTCGCGTGCGCCGGCCGAAACCGCGCCGAAGGCGATGTCGCCGGCCTCGAAGGGAATGTTGGCCACCAGCCATTCGTTGGCGCTGACGGTCGAGAAATCCGCCTCGCCGGCCTCCGGCGCCGCGGCGAGGCTGATCCAGCGATCCTCCAGCACATAGGGCCGGCCATCGGCCAGGTGCAGCGCCACGACATGCAGCATGGCCTCCCCCGGCGCGGCGCCGAGCCGCGCGGCGATGTCGGCCGGGGCGACGGTGCGCTCGCGCGACTTGAGCGCATAGCCATGCGCCAGGCCCTTGCCCTCGATTTCGCGGCGGATGACCGGGATGGCGAGCGTCGCCTTGCGCACCGGGTGCCGCGCCACGCGCGTGCCGGCCTTGCGCTTGCGGTCGAGAAGCCCGGCCTCGGCCAGGTTGCGCAGCGCCCGGTTGACCGTGACGCGGGCGCAGCCGAACTCCGCCGACAGTTCCGCCTCGTTCGGGATCGCATCGCCCGGCTTCCATTGCCGCGCCTGGATGCGGCGCAGCACCTCGTCCTGCACGGCCTGCCAGCTTTTCGTCGCCATGGCGGTCAAAGGGCGTCCCTCAGTTCGGCGAGCGTGGCGCGGTAGGCGGCGTCGATCTCGTCGCGCCGGCGATGCCTGCCGCCGGTCACCACATGCCGCCCCGCCGACCACACGTCGGAGACCATGCGATCATCGCCGGCAAACACGTAGGCGTCGAGAAGCGTGTCGCCGGCGAGGCCGTGAAGATCGACCGCGTCGCGATCGAGCGCCACCAGATCGGCGAACCTGCCGACCGAAATGGCGCCCGATTCGCGCC
>JBATNB010000026.1:0-8077 GCA_049290135.1 Rhizobiaceae bacterium | reverse complement strand
CGCCACCACGCCGCCGGGACGCGTGCGCCGGTTCGACACGCGGTTCTTCGCCGCGTTCGCCGACAGCATCGCGGCGACCCTGGAGGGTGGCGGACCGACCGGCGAACTGGAGGAACTGGTCTGGCTGACGCTCGAGGACGCGATCGCCGCCGACATTCCCTCCATCACCCGCACCATCCTGCACGAGATCGACGCGCAGTTGCGCCGCGATCCGCGGCTCACGCCCGGCGGGCCGGTGCCCTACTATCGCATGCTCCATAACCGCTTCGTGCGCCAGGAGATCTGACCTGCCGGCCGGCGCGGGGTTGACAATCGGAACGGCTCGTCTATGTGTCGCGCGCATATCGGGCGCGGACGCTGCATTGCGCCGCCGCGGAAAAGTTTCTCGACACCACGGATAATTTCAAATGGCCAAGGCGAACACGATCAAGATCAGGCTGGTCTCGACTGCGGATACGGGTTTCTTCTACGTGACCACGAAGAACAGCCGCACGATGACCGAGAAGATGACCAAGCGGAAGTACGATCCCGTGGCGCGCAAGCACGTGGAATTCAAGGAAGCCAAGATCAAGTAATCGATCTTCGCGCACCGCATCAGGACGCCGCCGCAAGGCGGCGTTTTCATTTGTGAAACATCCCAATCGCTTGTCAGGGAATCGGGGGCCGGTCGGCAATCCGGCAGCGGTTACGAGGATGCCACTGTGCGCCAGCGCCGACCGGCCGACCCCACGGACCCAGGAGATGCGGCGGACCTGAGCATCATGGGGCAAACGTTGGCGCGGCCGAAAAGCCGCGCCGATCCGCATTCAACGGGACTGTCAGCCAAAAAGGCGGCCAAATCAACCGATTTGTTGACCTTGCGGCAGGCGTGGATCAGGCGGCGCGCAGCACCACCCTGTTGCGGCCGGCGTTCTTCGCCTCGTAGAGCGCCTGGTCGGCGCGCTTGACCAGCGCGGCGGCGGTGTCGCCGGCGTCGAGCGTGGCAATGCCGACGCTGACCGTCACGTCGAGGCTGGCGGTCTGCCCCTCAAGGGCGAACGGCTGGCCGGAGACGATGGTGCGGACGCGCTCGCCGACACGATGGGCGATCTCGGGATCGGTGTCGGGCATGACGACGATGAATTCCTCGCCGCCATGGCGGCAGGCGAGATCGATGCCGCGTACCGCGCCGCGCAGGCGCCGGGCGAATTCGCGCAGCACCTCGTCGCCCGCATCGTGGCCCCAGCTGTCATTGACCGCCTTGAAGCGGTCGATGTCGGCAATCAGCACCGACAGCGGCCGGCGGCGCGCCTGGGCGCGTTCCACCAGCGTTTCCAGGTGATTGTCGAGATAGCGGCGATTGTGCAGCCCGGTGAGCGAATCCGTCACCGCCAGTTCGATGGTTTCCGAAACGCTCTGGCGCAGCCGGTCATTGTAGCGCTTGCGGCGCAATTGCGTCTGCAGGCGGGCCTGCAGCTCTTCCTTCTCGATCGGGCGGGTGATGTAGTCGTTCACGCCGATGTCGAGCGCGCGGATGATGCGTTCATTGTCGCCAAGTTCGGTGACCAGGATCATCGGCACGTTGCGCGTCCGGTCGAACGAGCGGAACTGCGAGCAGATCCGCAGCGGATCGGTGCCGGCGAGCGTGCCGGAGACGATCACGCATTCGATCGGCCGGTCCACCGCGTGCAGCAGCGCGGCGTTGGCGTCGGCCACCACGTCGACGCGCGCCATGCCGGACAGCATGTGGACGATGCGGTCGGCGGAGCCGGGCCGGTCGTCGACCAGCATCACCTCCGGCAGATCGCCAAGCGCCGGCGTCTGGTCGTCGCGGTTCATGCCGCGCGCGGTCGCGGCGCGCAGCTTCAGTTCGTCGGTCAGCGTCTTCAGCCGCACCAGGCTTTTCACGCGGGTGACCAGCTGGAGATCATTGACCGGCTTGGTGAGGAAATCGTCGGCGCCGGAACGCAGGCCGCGCACGCGGTCGGCCGGCTGGTCGAGCGCCGTCACCATCACCACCGGGATTTCCGCGGTCGCCGGGTTTGCCTTCAGCCGGCGGCAGACCTCGAACCCGTCCATGCCCGGCATCATCACGTCGAGCAGCACGACATCGATCTTCATGCGCTCGCACAGTTCGAGCGCGTCCAGCCCGTTCATGGCGGTGATGACCTGGAAATACTCGGCCGAAAGCCGGGCCTCCAGCAGTTTCACGTTCGCCGGAATATCGTCGACAACAAGGATACGCGCGGTCATTTCCGTCCTGCTCCGTGCCGGCGGCCTTCAGGCGTCGCCAAGATAGGATTTGATGGTCTCGATGAAACGAGGCACCGAGATCGGCTTCGAAATGTAGGATTCGCACCCGCCCTGGCGAATGCGCTCTTCATCGCCCTTCATGGCGAAGGCGGTCACGGCGATGACGGGAATGGTGTGGAGGTCATCGTCCTCCTTCAGCCATTTGGTCACTTCCAGGCCGGACACTTCCGGCAACTGGATGTCCATCAGGATGAGATCGGGATGGTGCGCGCGCGCCAGGTCCAGCGCTTCCAGGCCGTTGCGGGTCCGGATGGTCTCGTAGCCGCAGGCTTCAATGAGGTCGCGAAAGAGCTTCATGTTGAGCTCATTGTCCTCGACGATCATCACTCTCTTGGCCATGCGCCCGCCCATCACGTCCCGTTTCGCCGTCCGGCACAAAGCACGGAACCGTTCACCGGGAACCATAGCTTTATTTCATTGACGAAACGGAAAGATCGGGGCGGCATGGCCTGCCGCGAGTCGTACGGAAGGAGTTCGCCCTTGCACAACCGCCAGACACCTGACGCCGAAGCCATCGCCGTGGCGGCGCTCGGCTTCATCGCCGGCGATCCGGACCTGCTCGGCCGGTTCCTGGCGCTCAGCGGCATCGATGTCGGCTCGATCCGCGCGGCGGCGCGGGAACCGGGCTTTCTTGCCGGCGTCCTGGCGTTCATCGCGGCGCACGAGCCGACGCTGGTGGCGTTCTGCGCCGCGTCGGCGATCGAGGCGCCGGAGGTGATGCGGGCGATGCGGGCGCTGCCGGGCGGCGAGGCTGCCTGGGAGGGCTCGACTTGAGCCTCGACCCGACCACGCTTGCGCAGATCGAGGCGCTTTCCAACGATCCGCGGCCGCTCCTGGTTGCCGATGTGGACGAGGTCGTGCTCGAATTCGTCGATCCGTTCGTCCGCTTCCTCGACGTCTCCGGCTATGCGTTCTCGACCGCCAGCTTCCGCCTGACCGGCAACATCGTGTCCAAGGACGACGGCACGCCGGCCGAACCGCACCGCACGGGCGCGCTGCTGGAAGGCTTCTTCGCCGAACAGGGGGCCTGGCAGACGGCGGTCTCGGGCGCGGTCGAGGTGCTTGGCCGGCTTTCGGCCGAAGTCGAGATCGTGCTCCTGACCGCCATGCCGCACCGGCATCGCGACGAACGGCGGGCGCTGCTTGACCGTCTCGGCGTCCCCTACCCGCTGCTGACGACCGAAATGGCCAAGGGCCCGGCAATCGCGCGGCTGCGCGGCGATGGCGGCCGCGCGGTCGCCTTCATCGACGATCTGCCGCCGAACCTGCTTTCGGTGCGCGACCATGTGCCCGAGGCCGCGCTGTTCCATCTCATGAGCAACGCGGCGATGCGCGCCCTGCTGCCGCCGCTGCCCGACGGCATCCATGCCCTTGCCGACTGGACGAGCGCCGAACCGGCCATCCGCGCCGCGCTGCTTGGCTGAACCGATCACAGGTCCAGGCGCATCAGCGGCCGGCCGGGCTTGCGTTCCGCCACCACGGCAAAGCCGGCACGCCGGAACACGCGCGCTGATCCCACGAACAGGCCGATCGAACCGGACGTCCGTGCTTCCTCCATCGGACAGGCTTCAAGAACCCGTGCGCCGCTTGCACGGGCATGGGCGACCCCCGCGTCGACCATGATGTGGGACAGGCCGCTTCGGCGGGCCGATTTGTTGAAAAAGAAGCATGAGATCGCCCAGCACTCCGGATCGCGCGCATCGGCTACAGCCAGCGGCGCGCTGGCACGGCCTGCATTGTTCCACTCGGGGATGTCCATGCGCGGGCCGATCTGCATCCAGCCGACCGGCTCCGCGCCATCATAGGCAAGGAGCCCCGGCGGCGGTCCCACCTGGACCCGTCGGCGCATTGTCTCGCGCCGCTCGTTGGCCGTGGTTCCCTGGCGCGCCTTCGGCGGCAGCCGGAAATAGGTGCACCAGCAGCCATAGCAGGCGCCCTGAGGGCCAAACAACCGGGCAAAATCGTCCCACAGGTTCCCGGTCAGAGGTTCGATCGTGATGGGCATCGTGCGGCTTGCCGCCTCCCCCTGACTGGTCTAGCATTCGGTTTGTTCCTGTTACGTTCGCATAGGCGATGGCCATCGTCAACGATCTGACCCATGGTTTCTGTCGCGATTGCCTGGCTGTGCCGGCACGCCCGGCGCGCCGTTGCCCGCAATGCGGCAGCCCGCGCCTTCTCCGGCACGGCGAACTCGCCGACCTGTCGATCGCCCATATCGACTGCGATGCGTTCTATGCCACGGTGGAAAAGCGGGACCGGCCGGAATTGCGCGACCGCCCGGTCATCATCGGCGGCGCGAAAAGAGGCGTTGTCTCAACGGCTTGCTATATCGCGCGCATTCACGGCGTGAAGTCGGCCATGCCGATGTTCAAGGCGCTGAAACTCTGTCCGGACGCGGTGGTCATCCGTCCCGACATGGAGAAATACGCCCGGGTCGGCCGGCAGGTGCGCGAGGCGATGCTGCGGCTGACGCCGCTGGTGGAGCCGCTGTCGATCGACGAGGCCTTCCTCGACCTGTCGGGCACGGAGCGGCTGCACGGCGCGCCGGCTGCGTATGTGCTGGCCCGCTTCGCCCGCGACGTCGAGCGCGACATCGGCATCACGGTCTCGGCCGGGCTCTCCTACTGCAAGTTCCTCGCCAAGATCGCCTCGGATCTCGACAAGCCGCGCGGGTTCGCGGTGATCGGCCGCGCCGAGGCGGTGTCCTTCCTGGCCGGGCAGCCGGTTTCGCTGATCTGGGGGGTCGGCAAGGCCTTCGCCGAGACGCTGGCCCGCGATGGCATCCGGACCATCGGGCAATTGCAGACGATGGCGCACGCCGATCTGGCCCGGCGCTACGGCAGCATGGGCACGCGGCTCTTCCACCTGTCGCGCGGCGAGGACGACCGGCGCGTGCACCCCGACGGCGAGGCCAAGAGCATCTCGGCGGAGACGACGTTCGACACCGATACAGGCGGGGCGGCCGACCTGACGCCGGTGCTGCGGGCGCTTTCGGAAAAGGTGTCGCGGCGGCTGAAGCGGGCCGGGCTGGCTGGGCGGATCGTGACGCTGAAGCTCAAGACCGCGGATTTCCGCCTGCGCACGCGCAACCGCGCCCTGCCCGCGCCGACAAGGCTGGCCGACCGCATCCATCATGCCGGGCTGGAACTGATGCTGAAGGAACTCGACGGCAACACGCTGTTCCGGTTGATCGGGATTGGCGTTTCCGACCTTTCCGACGGCGCGGACGCCGATCCGCCCGACCTTGTCGACGTTTCGGCGGCAAAGCGCGCCTCGGCGGAAGACGCGATGGACCGGGTGCGGGCGAAATTCGGCAACCGGGCGGTCGAGACCGGCATCACATTCGGCGCGCCGCGCCGACGCGGCGGAGGCGATCGCTGAGCGCGGTCAGACGATGCGGCAGGCGCGGATCAGCTTGAGGATGCGGGGCAGGCTCGGCAGGGTGTTGAAGGCGTAATAGGTCGGCCGCGCAGTCCCTCCGAAGGAGGCCTTGTGCGCGGCGAGCGTCTGGAACGGGTAGATCAGGCGGTTTATTGCGCCATTGGTGAAGGCAAGGCGAAACACCCGCCGCGCCAGCCAGTTGTTGGTGAAATCGCGATCGGCGCCGATGTCGAAGGGCGACAGTCCGAGATAGAGCGACGGCACGCCTTCGGCCTTGAACCGCTCGATCGCCGTGCGCACCATGGCATACGCCGTCAGCGGATCGGCCGACGGCAGCCAGCGCCGGGTGGCGGAAAGATAGCCGATCACCTGTCCGTCGGCGTAGACGGGATCGAAAAACGCCAGCCCTTCGGGGTTGCCGTGCTTGTCGACGGCGAAAAACTTGCGCACGCCGGGCTCGTCGGCAAGCGTTACCGGCCGAACGAGGAATTGCAGTTCGCGGCGCTTGGTCGTTCTGGTGCCGCGCCAGCCGGCCGAGATGCGCGCCAGCGCCTGCGGATCGAAAGCCGTCGCGGAAGCCTCGCGAACCGATGCACCGCGCGCCGCCAGCCGATTGAACGCGGTGCGATAGCTGCGCCGGTGCGGTCCGGCAAAATCGAACGTCGACATGTCGACGATGGTTTCGCGGCCCATGTCATTGACAAGGAAACCCCGCGTCGCAAGCCGCTCGGCAAGTCCCCGCGATGCCTGCCAGAAACAGACATCGCGCTTTTCGGCGATGAAGGCATCGAGCAGGCGGTCCTGGTCGGCGGGCGGCGCGAGCGGATCGGCGAGGACCAGCGCCGTGCCGCCGACCATCCGATAGGCGATGAAGCCCCGGCTGTCGCCGAAACGCGAGAGTTCCGGCTGCGTGGCGACGGAATAGGCCAGGGCGAAGTCGCCATGGTGCCGCAACAGGGCGTGCCGGTCTTCCATCGCAATGTCGTGCATGCGGCCCTCGGTTTGGCGTGGCGACCGCCCCGGTTCTTATACAAGGGGCCTATCGACGGGAAAGAGCATTTCCTCTTGCCGGTCGGCCGAGACCGGCATCGCCCTCGGTGCGTCGCACAGGTCCGGCCACCCCTCCCGAAGGCAAGGAATTACGCCATCACTTTTTCGTTATCAGCAATGCCTTGAAAAGGCTTCGGGGAGTCGACGTAATCCGCGCACCGCCGGTCGGCGCGGTCGCGAGGCGTTGGGGCATGAATGACGAGACGCGCCATCGGGCGTTCGATCCTGCGTTGCGGGCGGAAATCATCGACCGGCTCTACGACGTGGCGCTTGATCCGGTCCGCTACGAGGAGCTTGTCGACGTCTGGGAAGGCGGGATCAGCCCGCTGCGGCTGTCGGCGGAAGGCGCGCGGCTCTCCGATGCCGACATGGAGAACCATTTCAAGCGCGCCAGCGTGTTTCTCGACCGGTTCGAGGTCAGCCACCGCCTGAGCGGTTACCAGGCGGCGCTGAGCGACGTCGGCAGAAGCGCGGCATTCGTCTCCGACGGCAAGCGCGTCGTGGCCGCCAATGACCAGGCCGGCCTAGTGTTCGCGCTGCATGGCGGGGAAAGCTGCGCGGTTCTTCCATTCGCGCCGGAGGACCAGGCGGCGCTGCAATCCACCGTTCGCCGAATCATCGGCGGCCGCGATGAAAAAGCCGCGACACTGCGGATCCGCGACCAGCGATCCGGCAAGCTGGAAATTCTCAGGATCATGCCGGTCAAGGACGCCGACGGGCGCCCGTTCGCGCTGGTGACGTCGAGCGCCGTGACCTGGCCGGACGATTTCAGCGTCACGCTCGCCGACGCCTTCGAACTGACCGACGCCGAGATCGAAATCGTGCGCGGCATCGTCGAGGGGCTTGGCGTGCGCGACATCGCCCGGGAGCGGGCGCGGTCGGAACACACGGTCCGCACGCAATTGCGGCATGTGCTGTCCAAGACCGAGACACATTCGCAAAGCGAGCTTGTGCGCATCATGCTCGGCCTGATGGACCTGACGGCCACGCGCGGCGTTGCCCGGCCGGCGGGCGGCGCCGACGGCCGCCTCGCGCCGATCGTGCCGAAGACGATGCGGCTTGCCGACGGTCGGCGCCTGTCATGGATCGAATTCGGCGCGCCGGCCGGCCGGCCGCTCCTCTACCTGCACATGAGTTACGGGCTGGCGCGCTGGCCCGCGGATGCCGAGGCGCAGGCGCTGCAGCGCAACATCCGCGTCATCGTTCCGATCCGGGCCGGATATGGCGGTTCCGATCCGCAGCCCGCGGTCGACGATTATTGCGGTCGCAACACCAACGACATCGGCCAGCTGATCGACCGGCTCGGCGTCCCGCGGCTGGCCATTCTCACGCTCGGCGCCGACCTGCGCTACGG
>JBATNB010000025.1:0-2056 GCA_049290135.1 Rhizobiaceae bacterium | reverse complement strand
GCCATCAACGCCTCGGCCGCGCCGTACCACAGGCCGAACGCCTGGCTCCACATGCCGAAACCGAGCGCGGAGAGCGCCGCGGCCGCGGCGAGCGGCTGCATGGCCGGGTTTGCCGCCGACAGTGGCGTCGTCATCGCAGCGAAGCCGAACGGATCGAAGCCGAACCCCGTGCCCTTGATGCCCTTGTCCGTCGCCATGGCGATCTCCTACTCCGCCGCCTGCAGCACCGGTTCAACCCGGTGGCTGTTGCGCGAGAATTCATCGATGCGGCGCTCGATCTCGGGCCGGAAATGCCGGATCAGGCCTTGGATCGGCCATGCGGCGGCATCGCCAAGGGCGCAGATCGTGTGGCCTTCGACCTGCCTGGTGACATCGAACAGCATGTCGATTTCCGACTTGTGCGCCTCGCCGCGCGTCAGCCGCTCCATCACGCGCCACATCCAGCCGGTGCCCTCGCGGCACGGCGTGCACTGGCCGCAGCTTTCGTGCTTGTAGAAATAGGACAGCCGCGCGATCGCCTTCACGATGTCGGTCGACTTGTCCATGACGATGACCGCCGCCGTGCCGAGGCCGGACTTCAGGTCGCGCAGGCCGTCGAAATCCATCGGCGCATCGATGATCTCGCGCGCCGGCACCAGCGGCACCGACGAACCGCCGGGAATGACGGCGAGCAGATTGTCCCAGCCGCCGCGAATGCCGCCGCAATGGGTGTCGATGAGTTCGCGGAAGGAGATGCCCATGGCCTCTTCCACCGTCGCCGGCGTGTTCACGTGCCCGGACACGCAAAACAGCTTGGTGCCGACATTGTTCGGCCGGCCGAATGAGGAGAACCACGCCGCGCCGCGGCGCAGGATGGTCGGGGCGACCGCGATCGATTCGACGTTGTTGACCGTCGTCGGGCAGCCATAGAGGCCGACATTGGCCGGGAACGGCGGCTTGAGGCGCGGCTGGCCCTTCTTGCCTTCCAGGCTTTCCAGCAGCGCCGTTTCCTCGCCGCAGATGTAGGCGCCGGCGCCGTGATGGACGAACACCTCGAAATCGTAGCCGTGGATGTTGTTCCGGCCGAGCAGTTTCGCCTCATAGGCCTCGTCGATGGCGCGCTGCAGCGCCTCGCGCTCGCGGATGAACTCGCCGCGCACATAGATGTAGGCGGCGACCGCACCCATGGCGAAGCCGGCAAGCAGGCAGCCCTCGACCAGCGTGTGCGGATCATGGCGCAGGATCTCGCGATCCTTGCAGGTGCCGGGTTCCGATTCGTCGGCGTTGACGACGAGATAGGACGGGCGGCCATCCGACGCCTTGGGCATGAACGACCATTTCAGGCCGGTCGGGAACCCCGCGCCGCCGCGCCCGCGCAGGCCCGACGCCTTCATCTCGTTGACGATCCAGTCGCGGCCCTTGTCGATGATCGCCCTGGTGCCGTCCCAGTGGCCGCGCGCCATCGCGCCGGCGAGCGACTTGTCGAACCGGCCGTAGATGTTGGTGAAGATGCGGTCCTGGTCTTTAAGCATCGGAACGCTCGCTGATGTTGCACGAACCGCCGGCCGGCGGCGCGATCAGGCTCAGCCCGGCGGCGACGATGCCGAACCCGGCGAAGATCGCCGCGAGGATCAGCCAGTCGCCCTCGCCGGTCCACGCCGCCGCGCCAAGCGCCGCCAGCGTGGCGATCCCGGTCTTGGCGGCGGTCCACTGCGCGCAGCTCCAGCAGGCGACGCGGTCGGTAATCGACGGTTTCATGGTCATTTCCGCCTACTCCGGCTTGTCGCCGACACCCTTTTCGGGGCGCCAGCCGGTTGCGAGTTTCCTTGCCTGCCTGACCCATTCGTCACGCGAGGCACGCCCCTTGAAACCTTCGAGCCGGTCGTCGACCCAGGCAAGCTCGGGCTTGCCCCAAGCGGCGACCTGGTCGAAGTGCCACACGCCCATGCCGTTCAGCATCTTTTCCAGCTTCGGACCGACCCCCCAGATGAGCTTCAGGTCGTCGCCCTTGCCGGCGCGCGGCTTCTTCAGCAGTTCCGGCGCCTTTTCGGCCGGCGCCTTCGCCGCGGTGCGGGCC
>JBATNB010000024.1:0-2526 GCA_049290135.1 Rhizobiaceae bacterium | reverse complement strand
CGCTTGCCGACCGGGGCGACGGGCGGGCGCGGCTGTTCGATGCCGGGGCGACACTGATGCTGGCGCTGCCGCCCACGGCGCTGGCCGCCGGCTGGTTCCTGGCCATCAATCCGGTCGCCGATCCGTCGCGGCTGGCGCCGGTGGCCGTCATTGCCATCAATGCGGTCATGGCGCTGCCGTTCGCGCTGCGGGTGCTGAAGCCGGCGCATGACCGGGCGCGCGACGATCATGACCGGTTGTGCGCGGCGCTCGGCATCCGCGGCGTCAACCGCTTGCGCATCGTCGACTGGCCGGCATTGCGGCGGCCGCTGGCCTCGGCCTTCGCCTTCGCCATGGCGCTGTCGCTCGGCGATCTCGGCGTGATCGCGCTGTTCGGCGCCGAAAATGCGCGCACACTGCCCTATCTGGTCCTGCAGCGCATGGGCGCCTACCGCACGCTCGACGCGGCCGGCCTGGCGCTCCTCATCGCGCTGCTGTGCCTCGTGTTGATGGCGCTCTCGGACCGGCTGGCGACGGAGAAGCCGGCATGAACGGGGCGATCGCCGCCGAAGGGCTTGGCTTTTCCCGTCCCGGCGGGTTCCGGCTCCATGTCGATCTCGACATTGCGTCGGGCGAGCGCGTCGCGCTCATGGGCGCCAGCGGCTCGGGCAAGTCGACCCTGCTCGATCTTGTTTCCGGCTTCGAGACGCCGCGGACCGGGCGCATCCTCATCGGCGGCCGGGACGTGACCGGCCTTGCCCCGGCGCAGCGGCCGGTGTCGCTGCTGTTCCAGGATTCCAACCTGTTTCCGCATCTCGATGCCTTCACCAACGTGGCGCTCGGCCTCGATCCGGGCCTGCGCCTGAGCCACGAGGACGAGGCGCGCGCGCGCGCGGCACTTGCCCGTGTCGGGCTCGCGGGCAAGGAGGATCGCCGGCCGGCGGCGCTTTCGGGCGGCGAACGGCAGCGCGTGGCGATCGCCCGCACGCTGGTGCGGCGCAAGCCGGTCCTCCTGCTCGACGAGCCGTTCGGCTCGCTCGGACCGGCGCTGACGGCCGATCTGATCGGGCTCACGCTCGACCTTGCCGCCGAACACGGGCTGACGGCGATCCTCGTCACCCACGATCCGGACGAGGCGCGCGCCTTCGCCGGGCGGCTGGTGTTCCTGGAGGACGGGCAGGTCGTCGCCGACGGCCCGACCGGCCTCGTGCTGGCGATGACTGACGGTCCGGTCGCGCGCTATCTCGGCGCCAGGCCGGCGCGCTGATCGCCGAGTTTCGGCGCGGGCCTTTTTTCCGCCCGGTTGACGCCTTAAATGCGCGCGGGGCCGGGAATGCGCGTCGTTAACGCGGAGTAAACCGGCCATGGCGAACATGGCGGACCACGACGGCCGGGGAGGCTGGCATCTCGCGCAGCACGAAGCGTTTTCAGGCAGGCCTTGGCGGCGCGATGCTCTCCATCGCGCTGGCGCTTTCGGCATGCACGACGCTGGTTCCCGGCAATCCGGAGGCGCTGAAACCGGCCGACGAGCCGGTGACGGTGGACACGGTCACACGCGGCGACCGCCTGGCGCAGCTGGCCCGCCAGCAGCATCCGCGCATCCTGGCCACCTATGGCGGCGAATTTTCCGACCCGAAGGTCGAGCTGATGGTGGCGCGCGCCGTCGGGCGCCTCACCGCGGTCGGCGGCGATCCGGCGCAGGCCTACAGGATCACCCTGCTCGATTCGCCCAATGTCAATGCCTTCGCGCTTCCCGGCGGATACCTCTACGTGACGCGCGGCCTGCTGGCGCTGGCCAGCGATTCGGCCGAACTGGCCGCCGTCATTGCCCATGAAATGGGTCACGTGACGGCCAATCACGGCCTGCAGCGGCAGCGGGCGGAAGCCGACGAGGTGCTGGCGGCGAAAGTCGCGAGCGAACTGTTCCGTGACAATGTCGATGCGAAGGCGGCGATCGCGCGCGGCAAGATGCGGTTGGCGCAGTTCTCGCGCAACCAGGAGCTCGAGGCCGATGCCATCGGCATCAAGACCACGGGGCTTGCCGGCTACGACCCGTTCGCGGCGGCGCGGTTCCTGAAATCCATGGATTCCTACGCCGGCCTGCGCAGCGTCTCGGGCGCCGAGGATGCCAGCCTCGACTTCCTCGCCTCGCATCCCAACACGCCGCAGCGCGTGGCGCTGGCGGAACGGCATGCGCGCGGGTTCGGCCCGTCGGGACAGACCGGCACGCTCGACCGCGATGCCTATCTTGCCGGCATCGATGGCCTGTCCTTCGGCGACCGGCCGGAGGAAGGCTATGTGCGCGGGCGCTCGTTCCTGCATCCGGGCCTCGGCATCGGCTTCACCGTGCCGGCGGGATTCGTCATCGACAATTCCGCCGCCGCCGTCACCGCGGCCGGGCCGGGCAATGTCGCCATCAGGTTCGACGGCGTGGAGATCAGTTCCGCCAAGGCGCTCGACGATTATGTGCGCAGCGGCTGGGTGACCGGGCTCGATCCGGCAAGCGTGCGCACGACGACCGTCAACGGCCTGGACGCGGTGCGGGCG
>JBATNB010000023.1:0-1825 GCA_049290135.1 Rhizobiaceae bacterium | reverse complement strand
CGGCCTGGTCGTGCGGATCGGGCGCCTCCATGGCCGAGCGTCCGCTGGTGGCCGATTCATACACGCGGCCGGGGCGGTCGGTCCCCATGTCGCGGCTCGCCGGGTGGGTCTCGGCGCGGTCGAGCGCGGACAGCGCGCGAATGCCGGCCCCGGGCCCTTCATGCAGGAAGAAGCGCGCATTGGCGCCATCGGCGACAACGATGAGGGTCTGGTGTCTTTTCATGATCACACTCCCTTTCCTTGCCGCATCTTCGGCCCGGCGGGCCGTTATTGCCTTGCGCAAGGTCAACGCGGCGGTCGCGGCGCGCGGATGTTTTTGCTTTCGCCGGCGGGCTGCTTGGGTGTATCAGTCGCCGCCGGAACCCGGGCGAGGCCGGCGGGGAGGCCCGTGCGGCCATGGAGCGACGATGAATCGCGTTATCCTCAGCGGGATCGGAACGGAAATCCCGCCGGAACAGATTTCAAACGAGGAGTTGGTCGACAGCTTCAACCGCCATGTCGACGCGGAGAACGCGCTGCGCGCGGATGCCGGCGAGCCGCTGCTGGAACATTCCAACACCGATTTCATCGTCACCGCCTCGGGCGTGAGGAACCGCCATGTGCTGACCCGCGATGGCATCCTCGATCCGGCGCGCATGGCGCCGATCGTGCCGCGGCGCGGCGAGGACGAGGTGTCGGTGATGGCCGAGTTCGGGCTGAAGGCGGCCCGGCGCGCGATCGCGGAGGCCGGGGTCGATCCGGCGACGGTCGATTGCATCATCTGTTCGGCCTCGCACCTGCAGCGGCCCTATCCCGCACTCGCCATCGAGATGCAGAAGGAACTGGGGGCGAGCGGCCTCGCCTTCGACATGGAACTCGGCTGCTCGTCGGCGGCCGCCGGCCTGCACGTGGCCACCGGCCTGGTGCGCTCGGGCACGCACAATCGTGTCCTCGTCGTCACGCCGGAAATCATCTCCGGCCATCTCAACTTCCGCGACCGGCAGACGCATTTCATCTTCGGCGACGCCGCCGTCGCCATGCTGGTGGAGCCGGCCGGTGAGGCGTCAGCGCGGGCCGGGCGCTTCGAGATCCTCGCCACGCGCGGCTGGACGCAGTTCTCCAACGCCATCCGGTCGGATTTCGGCTTCCTCAGCCGCCACGATTCGTTCGATCCGCTCACCCTGGACATGCGCCGGAACATGATCCGCCAGTCCGGCAACAAGGTGTTCCGCGAGGTCACGGTCGCCGCGTCGCAGTTCATCCGGTCTTTCCTGGCCGACCAGGGGCTGACGCCGGACGACATCCGGCGCTACTGGCTGCACCAGGCCAATTCGCGCATGAACGCGCTGATCCTGAAATATGTGCTCGGCGCGGATGCCGATTTCGACCGGGCGCCGATGGTGCTCGACCGGCTCGGCAACACCGCCGGCGCCGGGGCCATCATCGCGCTGGCGGAGAACCGCGACGACCTCAAGCCCGGCGAGACCGGCCTGATCTGCGCGTTCGGCGCGGGCTATTCCATCGGCGCGGCGCTGGTGCGCCGGCTCTGAGCGCCGTCACGCTTCGTCGTCGCCGTCGGGGTCGAGCAGCCGGGTGGCGCGCCAGCCGGTCAGCACCGCGTTGGTCGCCTCGACGACGAAGTGGCGGGCGGACTCGCGATCATAGCCTTCGGCCAGCAGCCGGTCATATTCGGTGTGGCGGTGGCGCACATGCGCCACAGTCGCCAGCCACACGGCCAGCGAAGGCGGCAGCGCCCGGAAGTCGGCCTTCAAGGCCGCGGCGCGGATCGCCTCGATGTCGGCAAACGGCGCCATCGGCAACAGCAGCGTCAGCGCCCGGGCAATGG
>JBATNB010000022.1:0-9422 GCA_049290135.1 Rhizobiaceae bacterium | reverse complement strand
GGGCGGACCACCACCGGCTGCACCACGCCATGCTGGCGGATCGACTGCGCCAGTTCTTCCAGTTCGGCCTCGGCGAAATGCCGGCGCGGGTTGCGCGGATTGGCCCCGACCAGCTCGATCGGTGCCTCGCGGTCGGCGCGCGGCGGCGTCGCCGGCCTGTCGATGTCGCCGATCAGGGCGGCAAGGCCGCGGCCCAGCCGCTTGCGGGAATTGTCGTCGCTCATCGGGGCGGTTCCCTTGTCGTTACGCGTTCGAATCGATTCACGCGGCGCGCAGGCGGCGCTCGCGGCGGATGACTTCGGAGGCCAGCTGCAGATAGGCCTGGCTTCCGGCGCATTTGAGATCGTAGAGCAGCGCCGGCTTGCCGTGCGACGGCGCCTCGGAAATGCGCACGTTGCGCGGGATGATCGTCTCGTAGACCGCCGCGCCCATGTGCGAGCGCACATCCTCGACCACCTGGTTGGCCAGGTTGTTGCGGCCGTCATACATGGTCAGCACGATGCCCTGGATGGTCAGCTGCGGATTGAGCGCATCGCGGACCTCGGTGATGGTTTCCAGGATCTGCGTCAGCCCTTCCAGAGCGAAGAACTCGCATTGCAGCGGCACCAGCACGGAATCGGCGGCGGCCAGCGCGTTGAGCGTCAGCAAATTCAGCGACGGCGGGCAATCGACCAGCACGTAGGTGAAGCGCTCGGCGCCGGAGCCGGCCGAACGCAACGCGTTGCGCAGCCGCAGCGCCCGGTCGCCCGATCCGGCGATCTCCATCTCGACGCCGAGCAGGTCGAGGGTCGACGGCACCACCGAAAGCTCGGGCACCGCGGTCGGCATCGCCGCCTCGCCGATCGTGTGGCGGCCGGTAAGCACATCGTACGAGGACCGGCTGCGGTCGGCCCGGTCGATGCCGAGCCCGGTCGAGGCGTTGCCTTGCGGATCGAGGTCGACGACGAGGACCTTTTCGCCGATCGCGGCAAGCGCCGTGGCCAGATTGATGGCGGTGGTGGTCTTGCCGACACCCCCCTTCTGGTTGGCGATGGTGATGACACGCGGCGATGCAGTCATGGCAATGGTCGATCCAGCAATGGTCCCGCCGGCCGGATGCCCTCGGGCTTGCGCCTGACGTCGAGGATGACGCTCCCCGCATCGACGACGCTGGCATGTGCTAGCAGATCGTATTCGGCCGCGCGCGGGCTTTCAGCGATTTCGCGGCGATAATCCCGCCCCTTGTGGAAAAGGCCGCGGGCGCCCGACGACAGCCACGGCCGGGACAGGCCCAGGAGCTCGTCCAGCGGCGCCAGCGCCCGTGCCGTAACGATCTCCGGCTTCATCCCGGCCGCCGCCTCGATGCGGATGGCATGGACCCGGGCCGGCGCCCGCGCGTGGCCGAGCGCCGTCGTCAGGAATGCCGCCTTCTTGTGGCTGGACTCCAACAGGTCGATGCTGGCGCCCGGCCTCTGCTTGAGCAGGATGGCAAGCACCGCGCCGGGAAACCCCCCGCCCGAACCGAGGTCGAGCCAGCGCAATGCCTCGCCGCCGAGCGGCAGGATCTGGGCGCTGTCGACGACATGGCGCTCGAACAGGTCTTCGAGGGTCGACGGCGCAGCCAGATTGATGCGGCCTGCCCATTTGGAAAACAGCGCCATGAACGCGTCGAGGTCCGCCCATGTTTCACGTGAAACGTCGACCCCGGCCTCGCGCAGGCGTTGAATCCGCGCCACGCTCATGCCGCATCCAGACCGGCGGGCCGCCGCCGCGCATGCGCCAGCACCAGTGCCAGCGCCGCCGGTGTCATGCCGTCGACCTTGCGTGCGTCAGCGATCGACCGCGGCGACGCGCTCGAAAGCTTCACCTTCAGTTCGTTCGACAGGCCGGCGATACCGGCATAGTCGAACTGGTCCGGGATGATCCGCTCTTCTTCCTGGCGCAGCGTTTCCATCGTCCGCGCCTGCCGGTCGAGATAGACGGCATATTTCGCCTCGGTCTCGATCGCCTCTTCGGCGCGGCGCGGCCCACCGCCGATGGCGGGAAAGGCGCGCCTGAGCTGCTCCAGCGAAACCGCGGCCTGCGCCAGAAGCGCATAGGCGGTGCGTCGCTGGCCGTCCTGGTTGACCTGAAATCCGGCTTGCGCCGCTTCGCCCGGCGTCACCGCGATCGCCTGCAGCGCGCGACGCAACTCGGAAACGGCGGATTCATGCGCCAGGAACGCGCTGTTACGCTCCGCCGACAAGATGCCGAGTTGGCCGGCCAGCGGCGTTAGCCGCAAATCGGCATTGTCGGCACGTAACGAAAGCCGGAACTCCGCCCGAGAGGTGAACATCCGGTAGGGCTCCGCAATCCCGCGCCCGATCAGGTCATCGACCATCACGCCGATATAGCTGTCGGCCCGGCTGAACACGATATCGGCACTGCCGCCGGAATGCCGGGCAGCGTTGAGCCCCGCGACCAGTCCCTGCGCCGCCGCTTCTTCGTAGCCTGTCGTGCCGTTGATCTGTCCGGCAAGGTAAAGTCCCGCACACCCCCGCACGGATAGTGACGCCTCAAGTATTCGCGGATCGACGTGATCATATTCGATCGCGTAACCGGGCTCGGTGATCACGGCATGGTCCAGCCCCGGAATGCTGCGGACCAGTTCGACCTGCGTCGCCGAAGGAAGCGATGTCGAGATGCCGTTCGGATAGACCGTGTTATCGTCAAGCCCCTCCGGTTCCAGGAAGATCTGATGGCCGTCGCGGTTGCCGAACCGCACGATCTTGTCCTCGATCGACGGGCAGTAGCGCGGGCCGACCCCGGTGATGTTCCCCGAATACATCGCCGAATGATGCAGGTCGCGCCGGATGATGGCATGCGTGGCCGGTGTCGTCCGGGTGATGCCGCAGGCAATCTGCGCATTGCCGATCGATTCGGTCAGGAACGACAGCGGCGTGATCTCGTCATCGCCATGCTGCATTTCGAGCGAAGACCAGTCGATCGTCCGCCCGTCCAGCCTGGGCGGCGTCCCGGTCTTCAGTCGGGCAAGCGGCAGCCGCAGCCGATCAAGCGACTGGGCCAGCCCGGTGCTCGCCCGGTCGCCGACCCGTCCGGCGGGCGTGCGTTGATCGCCACGGTGGATGACACCGCGCAGGAACGTCCCGGTCGCAATCACCACCGAAGCGCTGACCAGTGCACGTCTATCAGCGAGCACCACGCGCCAACGACCGTCCGACTGCTCCAGATCGCCCGCCTCGCCTTCGACGATTTCGAGATTGCCGATCGCGTCGAGCGCCGATGCTATCGCGGCCCGGTACAGCGCGCGATCGGCCTGGACCCGCGGGCCGCGCACCGCCGGTCCCTTGCGCCGGTTGAGCAGACGGAACTGAATGCCCGCCGCGTCGCCAACCCGGCCCATCAATCCGTCCAGCGCATCGATTTCCCGCACGAGGTGGCCCTTGCCCAACCCGCCGATGGCCGGATTGCACGACATCACCCCGATCGTGTCGCGCCGCATGGTGAGCAGCGCCGTGCGCGCACCGAACCGCGCGCTGGCCGATGCGGCCTCGCAGCCCGCATGCCCGCCGCCGATGACGATTACATCGAATATCTTCTCCATGGCTGCGTCATGCGAACCGTCGCGGCCCGTGTCAAGGCGCCGTTTCACGTGAAACGTTGCCGCCGCCGCGTCGCGATGACCGGTATCGCCGGTGTTTCACGTGAATCATTTGCCGATGCAAAACCGCGAGAAGATGAGGTCGAGAAGCTCCTCGACGCCGACCTCGCCGGTGATCCGCGCCAGGGCGTCGGCTGCGGCGCGCAGATGCTCGGCAACCAGTTCCAACTCAAGCCCATCCCCCAGCGCCATCTCCAGCGACCTGTATGCCAGCCGCAATTCCCTGTCCTCGCGCAGGCTGATCGACAGACCCCGCGGCTCCGGCACCGCTTCGCGCACCTTCTCGACGATCAACCCGATCAATCGGTCGAGCCCTTCGCCGGTCAGCGCCGAAACTCCGACATCGACCCCGGGCGCAAGCGTCCCTCCTGCCACATCGAGCTTGGTGCCGACGACCAGCGAACCCGCCCGCGTCTGCACGACACCACCCGCAGCCAGATCGTGCAGCCACAACACCAGATCGGCCCGGTCCGCGCTTTCACGCGCCCGCTCGATCCCGAGCCGCTCCGCCGTGTTCCCGGTCTCCCGCAAACCGGCCGTATCGGTGAGCACGATCTTGTAGCCCTCAAGGTCAAGCGCGACATCGATCAGGTCGCGCGTCGTCCCCGGCTCGTCAGTGACGATCGCCACGTCGCGCAGTGCCAAAGCATTCAACAGGCTCGACTTTCCCGCGTTCGGCGCACCGAGCAGCACCACCTTGAACCCGCCGCGGACGATCTCGAACCCCCGATTGCGCGCTATCTGCGCCTCGATGTCGGCGGCGAGCACCCGGATGCCGGCGCGCACAACGGTGGACATCGATCCCGGAATGTCGTCTTCCTCGGAAAAATCGAGCTCGGCCTCGATCAGTGCCATCGCCTCGACCAGCATCTTCCGCCATCCGGCGGCGCGCATGCGCGATTGCCCGGACATCCCGGCGAACGCGAGCTTGCGCTGCGCCTCGGTCTCCGCCTCGATCAGCGCGCCGATGCCTTCGATGGCGGTCAGATCCGACTTGCCGTTGAGGAACGCCTGGCGGACAAAATCACCGCGCTCGGCAAGCCGCACGCCGTCGGTCTGAAGCGCCTGCGCGATCACCGCCTGCACGACCGCCTTGCCGCCATGAACATGCAGTTCGAGGATATCCGCCCCGGTGGCACTGCCTGGAGCGGCGAACCAGCACCACAGGCCCCGATCCAGCTCTTCGCCGTCAGCGCCGCGGAATGTCGCGCGCGCCAGTCGCCCCGCGACATCAGTCGAAAGCCCGAACCGCCGTGCCACCGCGCCGGCCTGGGGCCCGGAGACCCGTATCACGGCGATGGCTGCCGGCAGCGCGCCGCTCGACAGCGCGACGATCGTGTCTCCACCCATCCCGCATCCGATCCAGGCGAACCGAACCGCCTCCGAATCGATCCCCCGACCGGGCGATGCCCGCTCAGGTGTTCATCGAATCGAAGAACTCGCCATTGGTCTTGGTCTGCTTGAGCTTGTCGATCAGGAACTCGATCGCATCCGTCGTGCCCATCGGGCCGAGAATGCGCCGGAGCACATAGACCTTCTGCAATTCGCTGCGCTGCACCAGCAAATCTTCCTTGCGCGTGCCGGACTTCAGAATGTCCATCGACGGGAAGATGCGCTTGTCGGCGACCTTGCGGTCCAGCACGATTTCAGAATTGCCGGTTCCCTTGAACTCTTCGAAGATCACTTCGTCCATGCGGCTGCCGGTATCGATGAGCGCCGTGGCGATGATCGTCAGCGAGCCGCCTTCCTCGATGTTGCGCGCCGCGCCGAAGAAACGCTTCGGCCGTTGCAGCGCATTGGCGTCGACACCGCCGGTCAGCACCTTGCCCGATGACGGCACGACGGTGTTGTAGGCGCGCCCCAGACGCGTGATCGAATCGAGCAGGATGACGACATCGCGGCCATGCTCGACCAGGCGCTTGGCCTTCTCGATGACCATCTCGGCCACCTGCACGTGGCGAACCGCCGGTTCGTCGAAGGTCGAGGACACCACTTCGCCCTTCACCGAGCGCTGCATGTCGGTGACTTCCTCCGGGCGCTCGTCGATCAGGAGCACGATCAGGTAGCATTCCGGATGGTTGGCGGTAATCGAGTGCGCGATGTTCTGCAGCAGCACGGTCTTGCCGGTGCGCGGCGGCGCCACGATCAGCCCGCGCTGGCCCTTGCCTAGCGGCGCGATCAGGTCGATGACCCGCGCCGACAGATCCTTGGTCGGCGTCTCGATCTCCATCTTCAGCCGCTCGTTCGGATAGAGCGGCGTCAGATTGTCGAAATGCGCCTTGTGCCGGATCTTCTCCGGATCCTCGAAATTGATGGTGTTGACCTTGAGCAGCGCGAAATAGCGCTCGCCTTCCTTCGGGCTGCGGATCGGCCCTTCGACCGTGTCGCCGGTCTTCAGCGAGAACCGCCGCAGCTGCGAGGGCGAGATGTAGATGTCGTCGGGACCGGGAAGATAGTTGGCGTTGGCCGAGCGCAGGAAGCCGAAGCCGTCCTGCAGCACCTCCACCACGCCCTCGCCGATGATCTCGACATCCTGCGCGGCGAGTTTCTTCAGGATCGCAAACATCAACTCCTGCTTGCGCATGACGCTGGCGTTTTCGACCTCAAGTGTTTCCGCGAAGGCGATCAGCTCCGTCGGACCCTTGCTCTTGAGCGTCTGTAGTTTCATTTCCTGCATGGATTTGCTCTGTCTGGAGCGGGAAAGGGGCAAACGCCCACCGGGACCCGCATGTGAAATGGGAAAACTGCGGCGGCGCATTCGGTCGCGCGGGCGACGGCGCCTGCCTTGGGGAAGGACGGCCTATCTATCCCGCCTTCGGTGTTTGCGCAATAGCCCTGCTCAGAACGGCTTCACCACGACCAGGACGACGATGGCGATCATCAGCAGCGTCGGAACCTCGTTCATCATCCGCCAGAAACCCGGCGTCCTGTCGTTGCGATCCTCGGCGAACTTGCGCACCGCGGCGGCGAAATAGCCATGCACCGCCGACAGGCCGAGCGCCGCGGCGATCTTCACGTGCAGCCAGCCCCCGAGGAACCCGAACGCATCCCAGGCCATCCACAATCCCACCGACCACGACACCACCATCGCCGGGTTGATGATGACCCGCAGCAGCCGCTGCTCCATGATCTTGAACGTCTCGCTCTGCGGCGTCCCCGGACCGGCTTCCGCGTGGTAGATGAACAGCCGCGGCAGATACAGCATCCCCGCCATCCACGCGATCACCGCGATGATGTGCACGGACTTGACCCACAGATAGGCGCCGCCCGGATCCAGCCAGAACACCAGCGCCGCCAGCGCCATGAACAGCGCCAGCGCCACCGCCGCCCGCATCGCCGCCTTGCCGCCCGAGGAGGTCTGCCGCCCGCTCATCCGCCCTTCACCATCGTGACCATCGCCTGGACATGTTCCACCGGCGTATCCGGGGTCACCCCATGGCCGAGATTGAACACCAGCGGCCCGCCCTTGAGACCGTCAAGGATGGCGCGGATACCCTCCTCCAGCGCCTTTCCGCCGGCAATCAGCCGCATCGGATCGAGATTGCCCTGCACCGCGGTTCCCGTCGCCTGGATCGCCCGCGCCGTCGCCAGCGTCGCCGTCCAGTCCAGCCCGATCGCATCGACGCCGGTCAGCGCCTTGTAGCCGAGCACCCGTTCGCCCGCGCCGCGCGGAAAGCCGATCACCGGAACCGAGACGCCGAGGCCACGCAGCCTAGCCACCAGCCGCGCCATCGGGCGCACGCACATCGCCTCGAACAGCCCGTCATCGAGCACGCCGGCCCAGGAATCAAACACCTGCAGCACATCGGCTCCCGCGCCTGCCTGGCGCGCCAGATAATCGGCCGACACGTCGGCCAGACGATCGAGAAGCGCTGCCATCGCGTCCGGCTGGCGCAGCGCGAACATTTTCGCCGCCGCCTGGTCGGGCGAGCCATGCCCGGCGATCATGTAGGTCGCCACCGTCCACGGCGCGCCGCAGAAGCCGATCAGCGTCGTCTCGTCGGCAAGTGCCGCGCGCAGCCTGCGCACGGTTTCATAGACCGGCTCGAGGCGCTCGTGGAAACCGTCCATGCCCAGCCTGGCGATCCCCTCGACGCTGATCGGCGTCATTATTGGACCGCGGCCCTCCTGGAAGGCAAGATCGCGGCCGAGCGCATGCGGTACGACCAGGATGTCGGAAAACAGGATCGCCGCATCGAACCCGAAGCGCCGGATCGGCTGCAACGTCACCTCGACCGCCAGTTCCGGCGTGTAGCACAGGTCGAGAAAGCCGTTCGCCTTGGCCCTCGTTGCCCGATACTCCGGCAGGTAGCGACCTGCCTGTCGCATCATCCAGATCGGTGGCGGCCAATGCGCATGTCCCTCAAGGACCGAGACGACCTTGCGGCGGGTTTCTTCCCGTCCTTCCATCCTTCAAACTCTTTCTGAATCGGATTCTGATGCTTTGACTCTGTCGAATGCGGGGATTAGCGGTTTTTCGCGCCAGCGCAAAGCCGCAAAGCCGAATGCCCATTCGCCCCATCGATCCGCGACGACAAGTGTGAAGATCGGGGACAGGTCCGATTGCACCTGTCGAATCAAGCTCTTGCGAGGCCACGTCCGCGTCCGCCCATCAGGTCGATGTTGAGACGTCCGCCGTTTGTCCCCGCTGTTTGTCACAAACCCCTGCCGTCTTCCCGGCCTGCCAGGTTGTGAACGGAAAAACCCCTGCTAATGTGGTTCTGTTCAGCGGGACGCCCGAACGCCCGGTTATCCACAGCCGTCCCCAGCCCGGACCCGCCTCCTGTGAATCCTCCGCAACGGTTCTTCCACCTGCATCTCATTTCCGACGCCACCGGCGAAACGCTGATCGCCGTCGGCCGCGCGGCCGCCGCGCAATATCCCGACGCCAGGGCGATCGAGCACGTCTATCCGCTGATTCGCTCCGAACGCCAGCTGGCGCGGGTGATCGAGGAGATCAACGCCGCGCCGGGCCTTGTGCTGTTCACCGTCATCGAGCCGCATCTGTCGGCCATGATCGTCGAGCGCTGCAAGGACATCGGCGTTCCGGCGGTCTCGGTGCTCGACCCGGTGCTGACCGAATTCCGCGCCTATCTCGGCGCGCCGGCCGACCGGCGGATCGGCGCCCAGCATGCGCTCGACGCCTCGTATTTCCAGCGCATCGAGGCGCTCAACTTCACCATGGAGCATGATGACGGCCAGTTGCCGCAGGACATCGACGCCGCCGATGTCGTCATCATCGGCATCTCGCGCACGTCGAAGACGCCGACATCGATCTATCTGGCCAATCGCGGCGTCAAGACGGCCAACATCCCCGTCGTCCTCGGCATGGCGCTGCCGCCGGCGCTGGACACCGCGCGCAATCCGCTGATCGTCGGGCTCGTGGCCACCGCCGATCGCGTCTCGCAGGTGCGCCAGAACCGTTCCCTCGGCGTGACCACCGGCTACGATTCGTCCACCTATGTCGATCGCGCCCACATCGCCGAGGAAATCGCCTATGTGCGCCAATTGTGCGCCCGCCACGGCTGGCCGGTGATCGATGTCACAAGGCGATCGATCGAGGAAACCGCCGCGGCGATTCTTGCCTTGCGCGACCGGGCGCGCTAGCCCGCTTCCATGACCGCAGCGCACGACCGCATCATCCTTGCGTCCGCCTCGCCGATCCGCCAGGCGCTCCTCAGCAATGCCGGCGTGCCCTTCCGCGTCGAGGCCGCCCGGATCGACGAGCGCCTGGTCGAGAACGAATTGCCGGCCGGGCATCGTCCGCCCGATGCGCTGGCCC
>JBATNB010000021.1:0-1654 GCA_049290135.1 Rhizobiaceae bacterium | reverse complement strand
GCCATGAACGGCACGGTGGCGCGGGCGCTCGACACGCCAATGATGGCGATATCGCCGCGCCGGCGCAGGAACGGGAATACGTCGCGGCCCGGATGCGGCGTGTCGCCGTCGCCGTTCATGTACGGCGCCCAGGCATGGCAGGCCTTGTCGAGCGCCCCCGGCACATAAGCATCGTGATTGCCGGGCACGACGGTCACGTCTGCCGGCTCGCCGAGGCGGTCCAGCCATTGCCGGGCGCGGCCGAATTCCTCGTCGAGCGCCAGATTGACGAGATCGCCGGTGACGGCGATGTGGTCGGGTCTGAGCGTCGCGGCGGCATCGGCGACGAGATCGACCACGCCCTGGCGGTGATGGCGGATGCGATTGCGCCGCCAGTTGACATAGCCGGTGACGCGCTTGGAGGCGAGGTCGCGCATGCGAACCTCGGGCAGCGGCCCGAGATGCGGATCGGAGATGTGGACCAGGCGGAACATGCCCCTCCCTATCGCGAATCCGCGACTTCGGCTATTTCCGCCTGCATGCCCGACGACACGATGCACAGGCGAGATCATCCGGATGCGGGGCCCGGCCTGTTCGGGCGGGTGCGCGGCCGGGTGTTTCACTGGTGGTTCCTCGCCTCGCGGCCGATGACGCTCGGGGTTCGCGGGCTGGTGCTGGACCGCCCGGCGAATACGGTGCTGCTGGTGCGCCACACCTACGTGCCGGGCTGGCAATTGCCCGGCGGCGGTGTCGAACCGGGCGAAACGATGCCGCATGCGCTGCGGCGCGAACTGGCCGAGGAAGCCAACGTCACGCTCGAGGGCGAGGCGACGCTGGTGTCGCTGCATTTCAACCGCAATGCCAGCCGGCGCGACCATGTGGCGCTGTTCGTGGTGGAGCGGTTCCGGCAGGACGCGCCGCGCCGTGGCGACCACGAAATCGCCGAAGCGCGCTTCTTCGCGCTCGACAGCCTGCCCGATACGACCACGCCGGCCACAAGGCGGCGGCTGTCGGAGGTGCTGGGCGGCGCGCCGGCCTCGCACTACTGGTGATCGCCGGGGCATGGACAGGCCGCCCGGGGAATGGTAGCGGCAGGACAAGCATCCGGCCCGGAACCGACATGACGAGACGCGAGACCCGACGACGCTGAACCCGACGCCCCCTTGGCGGGCGATCACGCGCGGGCGAATGCCCGAATGTCGGCCATCACGCATACCGGGTCCCATCATGACCGAATCCGCCACCATCTATGTCCGGGAGACGCCGGACCATTGCGACGCGATCGAAGCCATCAACGAGGAGGCCTTCGGGCCGGGACGGTTCGTGCGCGCGGCCTTCCGCATCCGCGAGGATGGCGGCCATGATCCGGCGCTGTCCTTCGTCGGCCTGCAGGACGGCGCGGTGATCGCCTCGGTGCGGCAGACGCCGATCATGGCGGGCGGCGGCCTGGCGCTGCTGCTCGGCCCGCTGTGCGTGCGCCCCGACCACAAGAACCAGGGCCATGGCAAGCGGCTCATCCGCATGGCGCTCGATGCCGCGCGCGACGCCGGATATCCGGCGGTGGTGCTGGTGGGCGATGCCCCCTATTACGGGCCGCACGGATTCCGGCGGATGCGGCACGGCCAGATCACCATGCCGTGGCCGGTCGATCCGGAACGGCTGCTGGCGCATGAGC
>JBATNB010000020.1:0-2249 GCA_049290135.1 Rhizobiaceae bacterium | reverse complement strand
GATGAACGCCGCGACGGCAAGGGCGGTGGCGATGGTTTCCCAACCGATGGCTTCGCGCAGAAGCACCGCCGACATGGCGATGGTCAGGAAGGTCTGGAGCAACTGGACCTGTCCGACGCGGGCGATCCCGCCCATGGCAAGCCCGATGTTCCAGAAGACGAATCCCGCCCACATCGAGCCGAAACCCAGGTAGGCGAGCGCCGACCATTGCGCCGGCGTGACGGTGGAGAAATCCGCCGGCAAAAGCGCGATCGTTCCGGTCAGGGTCAGGGGCAGGGCGAAGACCAGCGCGCGCGAAATGACGATCCAGCCCGGTGTCTCGCGCGACAGGCGTCCGGAAATGACGTAGCCGATCGACGCGGAGACCGAGGCGAGGAACAGCAGCGCATCGCCCGACGACAGGCCGCCGCCACCGGCGCGCAGCGAGAAGCCGACGACCAGGCCGGTGCCGGCGAAGGACGACAGCCAGAACAGCGGCGGCATGCGCTCGCCGGCAAACAGCGCGGCAAACAGCGCCGTGGTCAGCGGCAGGATGCCGAGCACGACACCGCCATGGCTTGCCGGCACGGTCTGCAGCGCCACATTGGCGAAGGACGGGAAGCCGATGACGAGAAAGAGGCTGGCGAGCAGCGTTTCAAGCCGCCTGGTCCCGAGGATCGGCGACCGCGTGATCAGCAGCGCGGCAAGCGCGAAGACCGAGGCGAACACGGCGCGGCTGAAGGTGATGAACCAGGGCGAAAACCCGCCGAGCGCCACGCGCGTCACCGGCAATGTGGCCGCGAAGATGACCACCCCGATGAAGCCGAGGGCAAAACCGAGGGATTGGCGGGGCGGGGTGGTGCTCATCGACGCGCACTAGACGGATTCCGTCCGGCTGGCCAGCGCGGGCTTCGAATCCTCGCGCTTCGACGCGGCGCCGGGCGCAACGACCGGTTCAAACCGGCCGCGAACCGGGCTATGAGTGCGCCAATGAGCATCTTTGCCCGCATCGGCGATTTTCTCGCCACGACGTCCAACGGGGCGCTCTCGGCCGTGGTCGAGGGCGTTCGCCGTGTCTTTGCCGGCGATCCGGAGACGCGGCGCAGGGTGGCGTTTTCCGTGGCCATGATCGCGCTGTCGGCCAAGATGGCCAAGGCGGATGGCATCGTCACGCCATCGGAAGTCATGGCGTTCGAGCAGATCTTTTCCGTTCCCGACGACGAGCGGCGCAACGTCGAGCGGCTCTATGCCCTGGCGCAGGGCGACACGGCGGGGTTCGACGCCTACGCGCGACAATTGGCCGGGCTATGCGCCGACGGCGTCGCGGCCTGCCCGATCCTCGAGGATGTCATGGACGGCCTGTTCCATGTCGCCAAGGCCGATGGCGCGATCCATGACCGCGAACTGGAGTTCCTGCGCTCCGTGGCCTCGATCTTCGGGTTCGACGAGGTGCGGTTCGGGCGCATCCTGGCCCGCCATGCCCTCAAGCCCGGATCGGATCCCTGGGCGGTGCTGGGCATCGGCCGCGACGAGCCGCTGGAAATCGTGCGCAAGCGCTACCGCGAACTGGTGCGCGAGAACCACCCGGACCGCCTGATCGCCCATGGGCTGCCGGCCGAGTTCCTGGCCATCGCCCATGACCGGATCGCGGCGATCAACGAGGCATGGTCGACCATCGAGCGGATGATGAAACGCGCATGAACGGGTTCGTTCCCGACCATGCCGGGGCGGCGGTACGGCCTTCGCCGAACAGCGGCGAGCGGCGCGATGGCAAGATCCCCGGCCTGGTGATCCTCCACTATACCGGTATGGCCAGCGGCGCGGCGGCCGAGGATTGGCTTGCCGACCCGGCGTCGCAGGTGTCGGCGCATTACCTCGTGCACGAGGATGGCCACATCGTGCAGATGGTGCGGGAGTGCGACCGCGCCTGGCATGCCGGCAAGAGCGCCTGGGGAGGCGAGACCGACATCAATTCGGTTTCGATCGGCATCGAGATCGTCAACCCCGGACATCAGCTTGGCTATCGGCGGTTCCCGCGCCGGCAGATCGATGCGGTGGTGGCGCTCTGCGCCGGCATCAAGGCGCGCTATGGCATCCAGCCGCACGGGTTTCTTGCCCATTCGGATGTGGCGCCGGGCCGAAAGGTCGATCCGGGAGAATGGTTCCCGTGGGGGCGCCTTGCGCGCGAGGGCCTCGCCCGTCATTGGTCGGTGTCGCGGGCGCGAGCCGGCGGGGCGCTCGGCGAAGGCGAGGCGGGCGAACCGGTGCGC
>JBATNB010000019.1:0-1589 GCA_049290135.1 Rhizobiaceae bacterium | reverse complement strand
CGTCAAGGCAGTGTTGCGGCTTGTCGATGCCTGGGGCGGCAACAACGCCGAAGGCGCTGCGCTGCTTGGTGTGTCCGAAAGCACCTGGGATCGGATCAAGGCCGGCAAGTGGGACGGCACTTTGAGTCAGGACCAGCTGACCCGTGCCTCGGCGCTGATTGGCGTGTTCAAGGGGCTGCATCTGCTGTTCGCGGATTCGATGGCCGACCGTTGGCCGCGTCTGCCCAATCGCGGCCCGATCTTCAGTGCCAAATCACCGGTCGAGGCGATGATCGAAGGCGGCATCCCCAGGATGCTCGAAACCCGGCAATATATCGACGCCCTGCGTGGCGGGCTCTGACGGGGCATCAGACCTGCCGCTGGTTCGTGAGGCATTCCCGCGCACCATCCGGCTCGTCGCGAGCGCGCGGCTGCGTGAGGCCGTGCTCATGCCACTTGTGGATGATGCGGCTGAGCTCGACCTCCTCGCCGAAATCGAAGGCGCGACCAGCGGCAGGCTGATTGCCGAGGAACGGGGACTCGGTGGACTCAGCCCGGACGAGTTGGTCCACGGCGTGCCCCATGCCCGGTTCATCAACGCGAGCTTCGCCTATGCCAAGCCGCGCGCAGCGATGCGCTTCAGTCCCGCCAACCGCGGTGCTTGGTATGCAGCGCTTAGACTTGAGACCTGCATCGCCGAGGTCGGACACCATCTGACTCTAGCCCTCGCCGATGTCGGCAATTTCAACGCCGTGGTCGAATATGGCGAAATGCTCGCAAGCATGTCAGGCGTGTTCGTCGATCTGCGCGAACTCGCCGAACATCCGGCGCTCGATCCCGATCCGGCAACTGGATATGCCGAAGGCAATGCCGTTGCCACCCGGGCCCGCGCCCATGGCCACAATGGGGTCATCTATCCTTCGGTCCGGCACACCGGCGGCACCTGCGTAGCGGCGCTCTGGCCCAATGTCGTGCAGTCGGTCGTGCAAGGGGCGATGGTTCGACTCACCTGGACCGGCAACTCCGAATACGTCTGGGAGCCGATCTAGCCGATTACGCTACCACTGCCGATCTTGCGCCAAGCATTGATTGCCATCCAGAGCGACTTGCCAATCTCCGCTCAAACCGCCGACTTGAACCAAAGCCAATCGGAGCTGGTCCATGTCGGCAGCAAAAATACTCTGGGGCCAGGTTCTGGCTGTCGCGCTCATCATCCTATTGAGCATCTGGTCGGCTACGCAGTGGACCGCTTCGGCGCTCGGCTATCAACCCGAACTCGGCGAACCCTGGTTCGGGCTGTTAGGTCAGCCGATCTATCGGCCCTACGACCTGTTCTGGTGGTGGTTCTCCTATGACGCCTACGCACCCCATGTGTTTAACAAGGGCGGGATGATCGCGACATCGGGCGGCTTTGTCGCGATCGTCGTCGCCATCGCGATGTCGGTCTGGCGCGGCCGCGAAAATCGCAACGCCAACACTTATGGGACCGCACGGTGGGCGACGCGCGAAGATATCCGCAAGGCAGGACTGCTGTCAGACACCGGCGTGGTACTCGGCCAGTTCCACAACAACTACCTGCGCCATGACGGCGCCGAGCATGTTCTCTGCTT
>JBATNB010000018.1:0-7978 GCA_049290135.1 Rhizobiaceae bacterium | reverse complement strand
GCCCATGCCTCCATGAGCGCCCGGCGCTTTTCCAAAGCATCGCCGCGCCGGTAAGCCCGTTCGGTTTCATCGCCAATCACATGCGCCAAAGCCGCCTCTGCGATTTCGCGCGGGAAATGTGTTCCCTCATACACCCAATCTCGGAAGCTCGACCGGAATCCGTGCACCGTGATTGCGTCCAGTTTCATGCGGCGCAACTGCATTTCCATCGCCATGTTGGAAAGCGGCTTGCCTTTGGCTTGGCCGGGAAAAACAAAATCGGAAATGCGGGTTTCAAACAGCGGCGTAAGCACGTCAAGCGCGGCCTTGGACAGCGGCACGCGATGTATCCGCTTGGCTTTCATCCTTGAGGCCGGAACCGTCCATACGGCTTTCTCTAGGTCGAATTCATCCCATTTCGCGCCAAGCGCTTCTCCAGTACGGGCAGCAGTCAAAATCAAAAGTTCCAGCGCTCTTGCCGCCATGGCTTCGCGGGCTTTGAGGCTATCCATGAATGCCGGTAACTGCCCGTAATCCATCGCGGCGTGGTGTTTCCTTGTCTCTGGTGCGCGGGCAGGCAACACCCCGCGCAAGTGCCCGCGCCAAAGCGCCGGATTGTCTCCCGTGCGCCATCCCTTTGCCTTGGCAAATTCAAGCACCCGTTCAATCCGCCCGCGAAGCCGTGAAGCGGTTTCCGGCTTGTCATGCCAGACCGGGGTTAGCACCTTGAGCACGTCATCCGTGCCGATTGTCGAAACGCGCTTGCCTTGCAGCGTGGCACAATAGGCCGGTCCAAGCGTCATGCGCCATTGCGCCCGGTGCTTTTCATTGCGCCAGCCCTTTTCCATCGAGTTCAGGAATTGATCTGCGCAATCGGCAAACGTTGGTTCGACAGCCTTGCGCTTGTCTGCAAGTGGGTCGCGGCCATCGGCAATGGCTTCACGGCAATGCCGGGCAGCTTCGCGCGCCTTGCCTAGGGACAAATCGGGATAGCCGCCCAAACCCATTTCGACGCGCTTTTGGCGCATCGTGCCGTCGGCTTTGGTTTCCATGCGGCTCCACATGAAAACCCATGATTTCGCGCCGGAAGCGGAAACAGAAAGGTAAAGCCCGCCGCCATCGGCATGGCGACCGGCAGGCAAAGCCGACCTCGCCTTAACATCCGTGAGATTGTTCAGGGTCCGCGCCATAATCCCCACTACCTTCCCCATTTTATAGTGGGGATAGTAGCACACAAGCGCGGACAATGGCAAACAGAGAGGCGAGAAAATACTTTTATTTCAATGGAAAACCGGACGGTGACGAACGCCGGAAAACACTAGTTCGTCGGTCACTCCCTCCGCCATGAACTGAATGGAACCGGGATCGAACTTCATTCCTGGAGAGCGCGGCGCTTCATGGCAAGGCCAGCCATTCGCCTGACGCGAGCGTCACCGCTCGTGTGAAAGCCCGCGTCAGAACCGCTCGCCCAAGAGCCGATAACACCAGAACGGTTCTTCCAAACGGATCGCGCGGTTCAATCTGGACGGTGTGAATCCGGTTGCACTACGAACGGCCCGCCCCATGTGCGACTGGTCCGAATATCCAGATGCCAGCGCGATGTCGGCCAAGGCACTCTTTGGGTTCTGGTGTGCGACCCGGTGAAGGGTCTCGAACGCGGCGTAAAAGTCGAGAGTGCGGCGGGTATGGCCGCTCGACCGCTTCAACCGCCGCTCGATCGAACGAAGGCTGCGGCCGGTCCCGGACAAGGCGGCGCGGGCAGTTGCGGCCTTGGCCCAATCCAGGAGTCTGGCCTTGACCGTCCATTCCGGCGATCTCATGCCTTCCCATTCAGCTTGGATCGCGGTGCAGAAATGCTGCCAGTCCCGTTCGGGGTCATGCGTTTTTCCGAAGTGCATCAACCCCTCGACAATGCAGCGCGGAGCATTTTCAGAGCCGATGGTTCCCCCCAGCAATTGCCAGGAATCGGGATAGAATCCTACGGTCAACGCAACCACCTCACCGGGCGAGATGCTGGACACCGGGTCGTCGCGCGGCCCCATGATAAGGGGCGGGCCGCCGGCAGAGGCCTGCATCCTCCCTTGCGCGGCCGGGTGGTCCGGCAAGATGGTCAGATTTCCCTGTATCACACGCGTTACTGAGACGAGGGGCGACGCGGGGAAATGGTTTACCCGGTCACTTTCCGTGAGATTGGCGCCGCGTGTGTCGCGGTAGATTGCGGCAAAGACACAGGCCGCAAGGGCGCGAGGCGGCAGGAACAGTCTTGATACCGGCACAGGCACTTGGCGCCTCCTGATATGTCGGATTCATTCTATTTTCAGCATCGGCATCCGGGCAACCTTGTTCAGCAATCCGATGAGGCACCCATGGCAAGACTCAAGTTTCAAGGTCCGCTGGCACTGCGATTGCGCAGCCTCATCGCGATCAACCGCATTGCCTTGCAGACGTGGTTCCGGCACGCAACCGGGCGCCGAATGGCTCCGGACTGGGCTGCCGGTTTCGAGATCGGGGTCCGGTTCTGGCGGCACCAGTTCAAGGCGGCGCTGTCAGAGCATGACATTGCGCGCGGGCGGGCGATTTTTGACAGCCTGCTGACCGAGACCGACGACCATTACGATGTCACGGTCGAGCCGTGCACCTGGCCAAAGGGAGACTGGTTCTACCCCGGCCAACGCAGTGGCGATACGACGGTTCTGCACTTTCACGGAGGCGGCTATTCATTCTACGGCAGTGTCGGCCGGCGCTTTGCCACCATGCTCGCGCATCACATTCGCGCTCCGGTCTTTGCGCCGGACTACCGCCTGACGCCCGAACATCCGCATCCGGCGCAGGCCGATGACGCCATTGCGGCGTGGGAGCACCTTAGCAGGTCTGTTCCGCCGGAACGGATTGTCGTGACGGGGGACAGCGCTGGCGGCCATATGGCGCTGATGCTGCTTCAGTCGTTGAGGGCGAGAGGTCTGCCGCAACCGGCGATTTGCGTGGGCCTGTGTCCGTGGACGGATATCGGCGATCGCGGCGAGAGCCTTCGCGGCAACGACCGCTTCGATCTGGTGCAGGGGTGGATGGCCTTGCAATTCGGACAGTGGCTTGACCCGAACAGCACCTACGGACGCGAGGCGCTTTCGCCCTGTTTTCAGAACTTTGCGGGTCTCGCCCCGATCTATGTCCAGGCGGGTGGTCGCGAGGTACTTCGGGACATGATTGTCGAATTCGTCGAGATCCAGAGGGCGCATGGGGCGAAGATAGAACTGGACCTCTGGAACGACATGCCGCACGACTTTCAAGCCTATGACAGTCTGAAGCCCTCATCCGTCGAGGCGCTTGCAAGGCTTGCGCAGATCATTCAGGCGCGCCGATTGCCGGAACGCGGTTGATCGTCGAGATTGTGTCGTCGGGGCCGTGGAAATGGTTTGGGTCTTCGTCAATCGTCAAGGAGAAGGTCCGACGTCAGGCCCGTCCTCTCCCCGCCACTCGTTATGCCCCGAAATCCGGCGCGAGCCGAAGCGCCGCGACTGTGCGCGGCGCCGGGCGTCGTTTGCCTGGCCGCGCGGCTACTGCGCGGTGGCGCGGCCGAGGAATTCCAGGACAATGGCCGAAAACGTGTCCGCGCGTTCGCGAAACACGGTATGCCGCCCCGCCGGCAGGATTGCGACTTCACCCGCCGGCAACGCTTCGGACAGCGCCAGGGCGTCGGCGGGAGCGAAGAATTCGTCGTCCTCGCCGAGGAAGACGAGCGTTTTCGTCGGAACCGCCGCGAACCGCTCCAGCGGGTAGACCAGTTCGGTCGTCCACACCGGCCATGTCAGCTGGTGCAGGGTCCGCCAGCGCTCGGGCTCGGCTTCGGTGGCATGAAGCCCGCGCAGGCGCTTGGCGAAGTCCGGCGCGTTTGCCTGCAGCGCGTCGAGCGCGGAATCCGGCAATTGCCCGCGTTCGCTGTAGCCGTAGAAGGCCTGCATGCCCGCCATGTAGCGCTGGTCGGCCGCGATCCGGTGGGTCGCGCCGCCGATGATTGCCGCCGATGCCGTGTCGGGATGCGCAAGAAGAAAGGTCTCGACCACGATGCCGCCGTCGGAATAGCCCATGACCGCCGGGGATTTGAGATTGAGCGCCTCGATGAAACCGGCAAGATCGGCGGCCAGGAGATCGTAGCCGAAGGTCCCGGACGGGTTGTCGGTGCCACCGTGATTGCGGGTGTCGGGGGTCAGCACCCGCCAGCCCGCGGCAACCGCCGCGTCGGCAAAATTGCCCCACATGCGCGAAGTCAACCCGCCGCCATGCACAAGAACCAGCGGGCGGCCCTCCCCGGCGTCGCCGTAGGAAACCGTCATGTCGCCCACCTTCACGGTGGCGCGGTCCTGTGCCAGGGCGACGCCGGCGAACAGCAGGCCCGCGGCAATGGCATGAATTCCGGTAACGAATCGCATCATGACATCCTTTCAGGTTGCGGATTTTTATCGCCGGAGGTCCGGCTCAGGCCGCGGGCTTGGCCTCCCAGGGCTTTTCCCAGTCTCCGGGCACGCGCAGGTCGATCCCGGCGTCGTCCTCGATCACCTTGCACACGGTCATTTCGCCGGCACTGGTGCCATAACGGCGGCCGGCCTCGCGAAAGCGCTCGTGCGTGGCTTCCGTCAACGTGTCCGTGGTGCCGACCCGGTCCATCAGTTCCTTGATCAGCGACAGGTCCTTGAGGCAGAGCGCAATCGGGAAGGACGGGTCATAATGGCCGGCGAAGATCGACGGCACGTCATGCGACAGCACGAAACTGTCGGCCGCTCCGCCCTTCATCACCTCCCACCAGGTCAGGGGGTCGAGCCCGGCCAGTTTGGCCGTCACCATTGCCTCGCCAATGGCGGCGGCGTGGATTTTCCACAGCTGGTTGTTCACCAGCTTTGCCACGTATCCGTTGCCATGGGCGCCCACCTTGCGCAGCTGCCCCATCGCCTCGATCACCGGGCGCACGCGCTCGATCACCGCGTCGTCGCCGCCGACGAACATCGGCATGTCGCCGCGGATCGCGGCATCGACGCTGCCGGTGACCGGCGCATCGACGGCATGGCCGCCCGCCGCCTCGAATTCCGCCGCGAGCTCGCGCATCAGGAAGGGCGAGGACGTGGTCATGTCGATCCAGACCTTTCCCGCCGGCTCGCCGCTCAGGAAGCCGCCCGGGCCACGAACCACCTGCTCGATCTCCTTCGGGCCGAAAACCATGGTGACCACCACATCGGAAGCCGCCATTGCCTCGGCCGCGCTGCCCGCGCCCGTGGCCCCCTTTGCGACAAGTGCCGCGACCGCCTCGGGCCGGATGTCGAAGACCGTAACCGCGAACCCCTTTCGCAGGATGTTCGCGGCCGCGTTCTTGCCCATTGTTCCGAGCCCGATGAACCCGATCCTCATTGCGGCCTGACTCCTGTCTTTGCTGTTTCAAGACTGCGGTTTCGGGCCTAAAGTCGTCAAACAAGTAGTTCTGAACGCGGCGATAAGCGGACGTGAAGGCATGGACATCGATCTGCGTCTGTTGCGCTCCTTCGTGACGATCCACGAACAGGGATCGCTGGCCCGCGCGTCCGTCCGGCTGAACTGCACCCCCGCTGCCCTGTCGATGCGGCTGAAGATGCTCGAGACCGAGGTCGGCGCGCCGCTGTTCGCGCGCCATCCCGGCGGGGTGGTGCCGACCGCGCGGGGCGCCGAACTCTATGCCCGCGCCCTCGCCGTGCTTGCCGTCTATGACGAGATGATCTCCACCACACGGTCGCAACCGGCCCGCGAGAGGGTGCTGCTCGGCCTGCCCGATGACTATGCCGCGGCCTGGTTGCCATTGCTGCTGCGCTCGATGGCGACCGAAATCGAGGCCTTGGACATCGAGATTGTCTGCGATCTGTCGGCCAATCTGGCCGCGAAAGCGCAGCGCGGCGAAATCGATCTGGCCGTCGTGACCCTGGCCGCAAGATCATCGATGTTGCGCCACGAAGTGCCGATCGCCCTGAACTGGATCGGATCGGGCTCCGCGACCGTAGCGTT
Organism: Rhizobiaceae bacterium; assembly: GCA_049290135.1. Taxonomy (GTDB): domain Bacteria; phylum Pseudomonadota; class Alphaproteobacteria; order Rhizobiales; family Rhizobiaceae; genus JADJTR01. The sequence continues at coordinate 1,978 of JBATNB010000018.1, read as the reverse complement.
GGCTGCCTATCCGGAAGGTTGCCTCTTTCGCCGCGAGATGATCCATGCCCTGGAAGCCGAAAACCGGCCCTGGCGGATCGCGGTGCAAAGCAGCAGTCGGTCCGGCATCCTCGGTGCCGTCCGCGCCGGTCTCTGCGTGACGGCGGTTGCCGCTGGAACCGCGCCGCATGACCTTGACGAGGTGGCCTCGACCCGGTTCCTGCCAACGCTTCCGCGGATCATGCTGCAGGTGATCGGCCCGACGCAGCCGCGTGCCGCGCTTTCCAGGGTCGAGGATCGCCTTGTCGCGGTCATGGAGCGAACGCCGGACCGGGCCCTGGCCTAGCGGAGGCCGATGCCTTTCCCCGGGAAAACGGCGGGGCAGGTCCGCTTTCGCCCGCCGCCCGGCGTGGACAGCGCCCGCGGTCACCCCGTCGCGGGGCGCCGAAAGGCCAGGCGGATCTGCTTTTCCACCTCGATCACGGCGAAGAACACCACGCCGACCGCGACAATCAGCACCCCGTCGATGAGCGGTACGTCCACGGTCCCGAACACCACCTGCAGCGGCGGCAGGTAGGTCACGGCGAACTGCGCCAGCGTGACGGCGATGACGCAGGCCCAGACCACTTTCGTGCCGCGCGCCGCCTTCAGCGTCAGCGAGGTGCCATGGAGATTGCGGATGAAGAACAGGTGGAAAATCTCCAGCACCGCCAGCATGTTCAGCGCCATCGTCCGGGCCAGTTCGACCGAATGCCCCTTGTCGAGCGCATAGGCGGTGATGCCGAACACGGCGGCGAGAAAGAGCATGGACACGAAGACGACATGCCAGATCAGGTCGCCGTTCATCAGCGGTTCGTCGCGCCGGCGCGGCGGGCGCCGCATCGTGTTGTCCTCCGTCGGCTCGAACGCCAGCGCCAGGCCGAGCGTGACGGTGGTGATGAGGTTGATCCACAGGATCTGCACGGCGGTGATCGGCAGCGCCAGGCCGAGAAGCAGCGCCACGGCGATGGTCAGCGCCTCGCCGGCGCTGGTTGGCAACTCGAAGCGGATCACCTTGCGGATGTTGTCGTGAACCGTCCGCCCTTCCCGCACCGCCGAGACGATGGTGGCGAAATTGTCGTCGGCCAGGACAAGCTGCGCGGCTTCCTTCGCCGCTTCGCTGCCCTTCAGCCCCATGGCGATGCCGGCGTCGGCGCGTTTCAGCGCCGGGGCGTCGTTGACGCCGTCCCCGGTCATGGCGACGGTCAGCCCGTGCGATTGCAGCGCGGTGACGAGGCGCAGCTTGTGTTCGGGGCTGGTGCGGGCAAACACGTCGGCATCCATGACGGCAACCGCGAGGCGGGCGTCGTCCATCGCGTCGATCTGCGCGCCCGTCAGCCCCTGCCCCGGGTTCCTCAGCCCAATCTGGCGCGCGATGGCGACGGCCGTGCCGAGATGGTCGCCGGTGATCATTTTCACCTTGATGCCGGCGGAATGGCATTCCGCCACGGCGTCGACGGCTTCCGGCCGCGGCGGATCGATCAGCCCCACCATGCCGATCAGCGTCAGCTTGCCGTCGAGATCGCCGGGCCGCAGCGATTCATGTCCCGGCGGCAGCGACCGTGAGGCGAGCGCCAGCACCCGTTGCCCGCTCGCGGCCACCGCGTTGATCCGGGCATACCAGGCGGCTGCATTGAGCGGTTCCACCGCGCCGTCGGGCGTGAACTGGTCCGCGCACATGGCCAGTATGCGCTCCGGGGCGCCCTTGGCGTGGATCATCGCCATGCCATCGGTCGCCGCGTGCAGCGTTGCCATGTACTGGTGCCGGGCGTCGAACGGAATGGCGTCCAGCCGGCGCCAGTCGCCGAATGGCTGCGGATCGGCCTGCATGATCTTGCCGGCAAGCGCCATGAGCGCGCCTTCCATCGGATCGCCCTCGGCGGTCCAGCCGGTCGCGCCGCGATGCAGGCTGGCATCGTTGCAGAGCGCCGCGGCGCGGGCAAAGGCGATGAGCGCCTCG
>JBATNB010000017.1:0-18234 GCA_049290135.1 Rhizobiaceae bacterium | reverse complement strand
GCGTTTTGCCCTGCTCACCATCGAGGAACCGATGATGTTCAGGCTGCATCGCACGGAGGGGTTGCTTGCAGCCATTGCGGCGCGCGGCGATCCGGATGTGTCGCTAGCCGTGTGCACGTCGCCTCGTTTTGATAGCCAGCGCCGCCACGATGTGATCGAGGCGATGCTTGCCGGACCGGATCGGCCGACCGCGGTCATCGCGCTATTCGATGCGCTGGCGATTGCCGTGCTTCAGGTCGCGGAACAGCTGTCGCTTACCGTGCCGGATGATCTCAGCGTGGTCGGTTTCGACAACATCGGATCTGCCACGGTATCGCGACCCGGTCTGACAACCTTTGATGGCGATACCGCTGCCGCCGCCCGTGCGTCGGCTTCCGTGCTCGCGGCACGCATCGCCGAACCCCGATCGGCTCCGCGCACCTGCCTCATCAAACCGAAGCTGGTGCTCCGTGCCAGCCACGGACCCGCGCCGGAGTGATTGCGAGCCAGGATTCTCAACCAAGGAGGAAGTGACCATGACACTACACAGGAAACTCTTGGCGGGCATTGCCGCCACCGTCGCGGTCTTGATGGCCGGCAGCGCCCAGGCGGAAGCCCTGTTCTGGTCCACGCAGGCCAAGCCCGTCGAAGAAAGCCAGAAAATGCGTGAGCAGGTGCTCGCCGGCTTTCCCGGCGGCGTCGACTATCAGGGGTCCGATGAAGGCCCGTGGCTGACACGCCTCCAGGCTGAATTGCAGGCCGGCAAAGGCACGATTGCCGTCCTTGGCGGACTGCATGGCGATTTGTCGGGCCTGGGTGCCGACCTCGTTGACCTGTCGACGATCGACGCATCGGCGGTTGGCCCGGCGATGAGGGAACTCGGCAAGCTTGGCACGGCGGAACAGAAATACATCCCCTGGATGCAGGCGACCTACTTGATGGTGGCCAACAAGAAAGCGCTGGAGCATCTGCCCGCGGGCGCTGACATCAATGCGCTCACCTATGATCAGTTGATCGCATGGGCCAAAGCCACGGCGGAAGCGACGGGCGGCCCCAAGTTCGGCTTTCCGGCCGGGCCGAAGGGCTTGAAGCATCGTTTCTTCCAGGGCTTCCTGCTCCCGGCCTATACCAAATCCACCGTCACCAATTTCCGCTCGGCGGAAGCGGAAGCGGCGTGGGGCAAGTTCAAGGAACTCTGGGCCTATACCAACCCGGCATCGACCAATTATTCCTTCATGCAGGAGCAGTTGGTCACGGATGAAGTGTGGATTGCGTTCGACCACGTTGCCCGCATTGCCGATGCCTTCAACCAGCGCCCGGATGATTTCGTCGCATTCCCGGCGCCGGCCGGTCCGATGGGCCGCGCCTTCATGCCGGTCGTCGCGGGTATCGCCATTCCGCGGACCGCGCCCGACATGGAGCAATCCAAAGCGCTGGTCGCTCATATGCTGAAACCGGAAACGCAGATCGCAACGCTGAGGGCGACGAACTTCTTCCCGGTCATCAGCGCCACATTGCCTGACGACATGCCGCCCTCGGTCAAGGCGTCCGGGCCGGCGATTGCCGCCATGACCGGCGCGGCCGACGCGCTGCCCGCGCTTCTTCCCATGGGGCTCGGCGACAAGGGCGGCCAGTTCAACCAGGTCTATGTCGACACGTTCGAGCGCATCATTCTTGGCGGTCAGGACATTCGGCAGGTGCTGGATACACAGGCTGAGGCACTGCGTGCGGTGATCAACGAGGCCGGCGCGCCGTGCTGGTTGCCGGATGCCCCGTCAAACGGTCCGTGCCCGGTCAACTGATGCCGCATTGAATGCGTCCGGGGCGCGTGTCAACGCGCCCCGGACAGCGGACCGAAGGCGCAATCCATGTCCAACCGCTCGCTGCCCTACCTGTTGCTCCTGCCGGCAACCGCCTTCCTGTGCCTGTTCTTCCTTTATCCCTTTGCGCTGGTTGCATTTGACAGCGTGACCCGCGACGGCGCCTACAGCCTCGACAATTTCCGCCGGATGGCAGGGCATTGGAAATTCAGTACTGCCTTTTGGAACACAATCCTCCTGGCCGCGGTTGTCGTGCCGATCCAACTGTCGATGGCACTGGCCATGGCCTCCATCGTATCCCGGCTTCAGGCCGGGCGCTCGGCCATCCTCTATGTTTTCGCCATACCGCTTGGCATATCCGATCTCGCAGCCGGCCTGATCTGGCTGGCGATCTTCGAGCAATCGGGCTTCCTGAACAGCCTGCTTGTCAGCCTTGGCGTCGTCGAGAAGCCGATCCTGCTTCTGAGCTACCAGAATGCGTGGGTGATTTTTGTCGCCATCGTGCTGGCCGAAGTCTGGCGGGCAACCGCGATCATGATGGTGATCCTTGTTGCAGGGATGGGCTTGATCCCGAAGGAATATGGCGAAGCGGCTGAAGTGTTCGGCGCCACGCGCTGGCAGCGCTTCACGCGCGTCACCTTGCCCATGCTCAAACCCAGCCTGCAAACGGCCCTGATCCTGCGGGTCATCCTCGCCTTCGAGGTTTTCGCCGTTGTCGTCGCGCTCGGCGGCACGCAATTGCCGGTCTTGATGAGCGAGACCTATCATTGGCAATTTGCCATGCGGGAGCGCGGCGTCGCCGCGGCCTATGCAATGGTGATCCTCGGCATCTCCATCGCCTTCACCATCCTCATTCTGCGCCTGCTGCATGTTCCCAAGGAGGCGCGGCCATGAGCGATCCGGTCATCCGCAAGGCGTCCAACCGCGTCTTTGGCACCGCGGTGGCGCTTCTCATGGTCTGGGTATTGCTGCCGATCTGGCTGCTTTTTACCAACGCGCTCTCCGCGCCCGACGCGGTCACGGGATTTCCGAAATCCTTCTTCCCATCCTTCGACACGGAATCGATGGCCTTCTTCTTTGGTTTCGCCGGCGTCATCAGCGCCTTGTGGAACTCGGTGCAGGTCGCGGCGCTGACCATGATCCTTTCCATCGGGATCGGGGCGCCGGCCGGATACGCGCTGTCGCGGTTCGACTTTCCTGGCAAGGAAGCCTTCCGTTTTCTCGTCGTGATGACGCGCGCGTTTCCGCTTCCGTTGCTGGCGCTGCCGTTGGCGGTGCTGTTCATCCGCACCGGACTGGACGACACGGTCCTGGGCCTTGCCTTGGTTCACACCACGCTGGCACTGCCCTTCGCCGTGCTCATCACGTTTTCGCTGTTTTCCGGCATTCCGTTTGAACTGGAGGAGGCGGCCTGGACGCTTGGTTGCAATCGGCTGCAAGCGTTCATCAAGGTCATCTTGCCGCTTGCCGCGCCGGGAATTGCCGCCAGCGCTGTCTTTGCCTTTGTCATCAGTTGGAACGAGGTCTTTGCCGCGGCTGTTCTGACAATCGAGAACCGCACGCTGACCGCCTTCCTGCTGCAATCGCTGGACGTTTCACCAATGCCTCTGAAATTCGCCGGCGGCGCGGCGCTTGTGTTGCCCGCGCTTGTCTTCATTTTCGCCGTTCGCAAATACCTCTTTGCGATGTGGGGCATTGCCAACAGGTAGGGGGTGGCCGTGGCCGTCATCGAAATCAGGCAGGTCGCAAAGAGCTTCGGCGCATTCACCGCGCTGCACTCCGTCGACCTGACCGTTGCCGATCGGGAATTCATGGTGCTGCTTGGCGCGTCGGGCTGCGGCAAGACCACGCTTTTGCGCATCATTGCGGGCCTGGAACAGCCTTCAACCGGCGAAGTCTGGATCGGCGGGCGCCGGGTGGATCATCTGCCGCCGCGCGAACGTGGCATCGCCATGGTGTTCCAGAACTATGCGGTGTTTCCGCATTTGACGGTTTTCGAGAACATCGCCTTTGGTCTGCGAATGAAGAAGACGCCGTCAGCCGAGGTTGAACGCCGCGTCAACCGGACAGCGGAATTGATGCATATCGAACAATTGCTGAAGCGCTATTCCGGCCAATTGTCCGGTGGGCAGCGCCAGCGCGTCGCGGTTGCGCGTGCATTGGCCATGGAACCGGATGTCATCTTGATGGATGAGCCGCTGTCCAATCTCGACGCGCTGTTGCGCCTTGAAATGCGCGCCGAGTTGAAGGGCGTTCTCGCCGAAAGCAGTACCACGACGATCTATGTGACGCATGACCAGGTTGAAGCCATGAGCCTTGCGGACCGGATTTCGGTGATGAATGGCGGCCGCATCGTGCAGGCCGCACATCCGGTCGAGGTCTATCGCAACCCGGCGGCGCGTTTCGTGGGAAGCTTCATCGGCAATCCGCCAATGAATTTCCTGCCCGCCATCCGTCTCGATCACGGTCGCTGGAGCGTGGCCGGGCTGGTTTTTGACGGGCCTGATGCGGCGGCGGCCGAATTTGCCGTCCGCCCGGAAGACCTGCATCCCGACGAGCAAGGCTTTCCCGCCGAGGTGCGGGTGGTGGAACCGCTCGGTCCCCACACGCTTGTGACCGCCTCCGTCTCAGGCCACCCGTTGCGCGCCGTCCTTGAAAACACCGTCGCGCCGCGGCCCGGCGACATCCTCAAACTGGCTCCCCGCCCCTCCTGCATCCGCTGGTTCGATCCCGAAACGCAGAAAGCCGTGACATGACCACGCTCGCCGAAAACGCTATCGCGATCCTCAATGAAAACGACCGCGGCACCTATACGGTGCCAACCAAGGGGCTCTATCCGTTCCAATGGAACTGGGACAGCTGCCTGACAGCGCTGGGCCAGCGCCATTTCGACGAGGAGCGCGCCTGGACCGAAATCGAGACGTTGTTTGCCCATCAATGGCCCTGCGGAATGGTGCCGCATATCGTGTTTCACAAACATGATGACGGCTATTTCCCCGGCCCCGACGTCTGGGCGACCGGGCGTCCCGTTCCGACCTCGGGGATCACGCAGCCGGCGGTTGCCGGCTTTGCGCTGCGCCGCCTGTTTGAACGCGCCGCCGACCAGCATCGCGCGGCGGAGCGCGTCGGCGCGTTGCTTGCCAAGGTGGCAGCCTGGCATCGCTGGTTCTATGACACGCGCGATCCGGCGCATGAGGGCCTCGTCGCAATCATCCACCCCTGGGAATCCGGTCGGGATAACTCGATTGACTGGGATGACGCGTTTCAGCGCGTGCCGACAGATGGCATCGCCCCCTATACGCGGCGCGACACCCAGCATGCCGATCCGGCGCATCGGCCGACAAAAGAGCAGTATGATCGCTATCTTTGGCTCGTCGAGCGGTTTCGCGGCCTGAACTGGGATACGACGAAGCTGCATGATGCCTCGCCGTTCCAGATCGTCGATCCGGGCTTCAATGCGATTTTGTTGCGCTCCTGCACCGACATCGCCTGGCTCGCCGAGACGCTCGGCCAAGAAGCGCTTGCCGCGGAAAACCGTGCTTTCGCCGCCAGGGGTCTTGCCGCCATGGAGACCTTGTGGAGCCAAGCCCATGGGCAATATCTGTGCCGCGATCGCGTTACAGGCAATCTGATCGACAGCGCCTCCGTCGGCGGTCTTCTGGCCGCCTTCTGCGCCATTCCGCTGGAGCGGGCAGCCCGCATCGCCAAGACGATCGAAAGCCATGGCACCCGGTTCCGCGTCGCCAGCCACGCGCCGCAGGATCGGCGCTTTGACGCCAAGCGCTATTGGCGCGGGCCTGTCTGGCTGGTGGTGAATTACATGATCGCCGACGGCCTTGCCCGCGCCGGCGAAGAGCACGCGGCCGCGCGCATCACCGCCGCCAGTCTTGATCTCATCCGAGAAAGCGGATTTGCTGAGTATTACGACCCGAATACGGGAGAGCCGCTCGGCGGAGGACGCTTCACCTGGACAGCGGCGATGGTGTTAGAGTTCCTTGGCATGGAAGGCTGATACGTGCGCATTCTGGCGATCGGCGCGCACCCCGATGATCTTGAGATCTATGCGTTCGGCACGCTTGGCGCCTGGGTCGAAATGGGTGCCAGGCTGACCCTGGCTGTGGCGACCGATGGCGCGCGCGGCGGTGCCTTGCCCGCCGCCCGGTTGCGCGATATCCGGCAACGCGAGACGATCGCAGCCCTGGCTCCGCTCGGCTGCGGTGAGCCGGTGATGCTGGGTTTCGCCGATGGGGCGCTGTCATCGACATCGGGGCTTCACGCCGCGCTGACGGACCTTGTCGCGGACTCCCGGCCCGACCTTATCCTGACCCATGCCGCGAACGACTACCACGAGGACCATCGCGCCCTCTCCGCCGCGGTGGATGCCGCCGCCAATTTCACCGCGCCAGTCCTTGCCATGGACACGATGAACGGCACCGGATTCGCGCCGACGTTCTGGGTTGACGTGACCCGCCATTGGCCAGCCAAGGAGCAGGCCATCCGGACACACCAGAGCCAGGACCCGGAACGGTTCATCGACGCCTGCAACCGCCAGGGTGCCTTTCGGGCGGGTGAATGCAATGGCAGCCCGCAATCGCGCGCCGAAGCTTTCCGATATGAGCCGCGCTTTCCATTCGCGGACATCCGCGCCCTGCTGCCGCCTGCGCCGCCGCTTTCACCGATCAGGCCGCGCGGGCCTCGGACCTAGGCGCGTTCATGCGCGCTTTTGGCGGAACGGTCGCCCAACCCTGAGTTGCCGGTGCAAGGCAAGACCTGGACCGGCTTTGCCAATGGCGGCGACGTTCGCGCCGAGGCTTCGTTCGGCAAGAAAGTCCAGACGTTCCGGGTCGGTGATGATGCGCCCGAACCCGTTGGCGCCAACGCCGTGGTGAACCCCGTCTGCAACCCTTTTGCGCCGTCTTCCGCACGTCCCGATGCCGGCCATCGGCAAATCCCTGGCGCGGCAGCGGTCGCATTCTTCGAACAGCCCCTGGGGCGACGAGGGCGGCGCGCTGGCCATGTTGGAATTTCGGGGCGGAGCGCTGCCAAACCGCCGATGCTGATCCGCTTCGCTAACGCCGCCCGGGACCGAAAGCGCCTGCCCGGAGGCGGTTTCCGTCGCGACCGCCGCGCGCGCCCAACGAGTCGAGACGGAGGAAGGCAAGGCCCGGATCATCGGATCAAAGCCCCGGCAGTTCCCGACGCTCACGGCGAACGGCAGCGGCGACACAATGCCCACTCAGGACGGATAATGGCGGAGGGAACGGGACTGCGGTCCAACCTTCTCTGCAGCCGGATGACACTAGGAATGCGTTGCATCATGCGCAAGGCGGTTCCGATCTTCGGCTTTGAAGAAGTCATTATGCCGTAACTGGGATAGTTCGCCCCATTTCACGGGATCGAAGCTGGCCCAGCTCGGCCGCTATAGTCGCGCATGCGTCCGAACCTGCGGGCGACGAACGGGAGCAACTGCATGCCAAAAATCGTCCCTATCGTCGTTACGCGCATGCCGTGGATTGATTGATGACAATGGCACCACGTCTGATCCTGCCCGCACGCGACTCCGACGAAGGCTACCGGGCTTCTACCCCGCTGGAACTGCTGTTTGATCTCGTGATCGTCATCGCCATCGCGGCGCTGACGGCAGCGTTTCATCATGCTTTGGCTGATGGCCACGGCGCCGAGGCGCTGCCGCGGTTCCTCCTCTTGTTCATCACCATCTGGTGGGCCTGGATGGGGGTGACATGGTTCGCCTCGGCCTTTGGGCATGAGGATGCGGTCTACAAGCTGCTTTTGGGCGTCATCATGACCGGCGCGCTGATTTATGCCGCCGGGGCCGGGTCGTTCTTTGACACCATGGACCTGTCATGGGGGCTCTTGGGCTGGTCGATCATGCGACTGGCGCTGGCTGTGCTTTGGCTTCGCGTGGCCCGCCAGCCCGCGCATCGCAGCGTGGCGCTGCGCTTCATGGGCGGGATCCTGGTCGCGCAAATACCTGGTTCGTGCTGTATTTCACCGCCGTCCCGGCATCGGGTACGGCACTCATCGGAACGCTGCTGTGCCTTGCCCTTGAATTTGCTCTTCCAGCCTGGGCGCAAGCCGGTCGCTTGCTGCCCTGGCATCGGGGCCACCTGACCGAGCGTTACGGGCTCTTGATGCTGATCGTGCTGGGCGAGGGTCTGCTGGCCGCCTCGTTCGGGTTTCGCGCACTCTATGGCGCGGAACCCGATTACCATGCGGCCATGACGGGGTTGGCCGGAGTCGTCATCGTCTTCACCCTGTGGTGGGTCTATTTCGACCGCGATCACGATCTGGACCGGCAATCGGCGCTACGGGCGTTTTTGTGGGGCTATGGCCATGCGCCGCTGTTCGCTTCGGTGGCGCTGGTCGGTGCGGGCGCGGCTTTTGTGGCCGAACATCCTGAACATGCGGCGGGGTGGGCACTTGGTGGCCCGCTTGCTGTAGCCTACGCGCTGATCTGGGCCCTGCGCGACCGGGTGCTGACCCTGTCGCCCGCGCAAAGTCTTCTGTTGCCGATCGCGGCGCTGGGCTTTGCCGCAGGCGATGCGCTGCAAGCAACCGCCATGATTTTCGCGGTGATCTCTGCCCTGCTTCTGGCGTGCCGCATCCTGCTGTTTCCCAGCCAAATCCCCAATCCGGAGAATTCCCATGACTGAAGAAATCGTCCAAGGCCGTGATGTCACCATCCGCTTCGATGCCAGCCGCTGCATCCATTCGCGTGGCTGCGTGCTGGGCCACCCCGAGGTCTATGTGCCCAACATTCAGGGCGAATGGATCCATCCCGACGCTGCCAGCGCCGACGCAGTGATGCTGACGGCGCTGAATTGCCCGTCGGGTGCGATCCGCGTGGCGCGCAATGACGGCACAGCCCATTCCGATGCGCCGCCTGTGGTCAACACTGTGCGCGTGCGCGAAAACGGGCCCCTCGCCATCGAGGCGGAATTGTCGATCCGGGGTCAGGTGCAGGCCACCCCGCGTGCCACCCTGTGCCGCTGCGGCCAGTCGCAGAACAAGCCCTTTTGTGATGGTGCCCACGCTGCCGCAGGTTTTGCGGCCACTGGCGAACCCGCAGCAAAGGACTTCACCGCCCTGGAGGTTCGCAATGGCCCGCTCAATATTCAGCCTCTGCCGAATGGGCCGCTTCTGGTCATGGGCAACCTGGAAATCGTGTCCGGTACCGGGCGCACCACCGACAAGGTGACCAAGACCGCGCTTTGCCGTTGTGGTCAGTCGAAGAACAAGCCCTATTGCGACGGAAGCCATGTCGCAGCAGGCTTCCAGGCTGAGTAAAGGTCATGACCCCGCTCCGGCCCATTATCGCCCGCGCCCGTGGTCATCGCCACGGGCCGATCAACCGCCTCATCAGCCCCGACGATCTGGGCGACAGGCTGAAACCCTTCATTTTCCTCGACTTCTTCGATGCCGAAATCGAGCCAGGCTTCGGCTTCGGCATGCATCCCCATTCGGGGATCGCAACCCTGACCTGGCAACCCGGCACCGATGTGCGCTATTCGGACACCACTGGTCAGAACGGTATCCTGAAGGCGGGCGGGCTGGAATGGATGAATGCAGGCGGCGGTGCCTGGCACCAGGGCAGCCTGATGGGCTCGGGCCGGGTAACGGGCTTTCAGCTTTGGGTCGCGATGCCGCCGGGCGTCGAAGATGGCCCATCCTTTGGCCAGTACATCCCGCCTACGGACGTGGCGAAGGTGCCAATTCCCGGCGGCACACTACACGTGCTGCTGGGCGAGATTGGGACCGGAGCTGGGCGCGTGGCAAGCCCGATCATGTCGCATCAGGACATGACCTATCTGGTTGTGACCCTATCGCCCGGCTCTCGCTGGTCCTTCAGACCGCCTGCGGCGCAAAGCACGGCCTTTGCCTTCGTGTTTTCCGGTGCTGCTGATGTGCAGGGCGAGGCTGGCGGTGCATCGCTTATGGTTCTCGGCGATCAGGGCGATATCGTCGTCGAGACCACGGATCACCCTGCCCAAGTGTTGATCGGAACTGCCGCCCCGCACCCTTATCCGCTGGTTCTGGGGCCAAGCTCGGTCCACTCCAATGCCGCGTCTCTGGCCGCTGCGGTGACGCGCATCCGCCAGATAAGGGCCGATCTGCCGAAGTAGGGTTTGGGCGGGATCACTCCGCCGCGCCGAACGCCTTCAGCGCCTTCTGGATGAAATCCAGAAAGATGCGCGTCTTGACCGGATGCACTTTGGTCGCCGTCACGGCATAGATCGGCACCGGGCGGATCGACCAATCGGGCAGAACAGGCACCAACTCGCCCCGCACGAGGTGGGGCGAGGCCATGACCTCATCTGCCGCAGCGATTCCAAGACCCGCCGCCGCCAGACGCAAGATCATACCGGGGGAATTGGCCTGAACCGGGCCATGCACCGCTACTTCTTCGGTCTGATCGCCCCGATGCAGGACCCATGGCGCGGGTTCGCCCGCAGATACGCTCAGGCAGCGATGCTGGCCAAGGTCTTGCGGTGCATTGGGTGTACCCAAATCGGCCAGATAGGCGGGGCTGGCATAAAGCCCGCGCCGCGCCGTGATCAGTTTGCGGGCGAATAGATAGGGCTCTGTCGGCAGGCCGATGCGGATGGCCACGTCGATCCCTTCGGCCATGATGTCGGCCCGGCGCGGGCTCAGGTCCAGATGCAGCGCAATCTCGGGGTGGGCCGCGCAAAAGGCGGCGATAACCGGGGCCAGGAAGGTCGTCCCGAAATCCGGCGTGAGGGAAATCCGCAAGGTTCCGCGCGGGCGCCGGGTAAGTTCCGACAGTTCTGCCCGCGCCCCCCGCGCTGCCTCGACGATCTCTTCGCAGCGTGACAGGAACAGCGCGCCCGCCTCGGTCAGATCGACGCGGCGGGTGGTGCGCACCAGAAGTTGGGTACCCAGACCCGCCTCCAGTTCCGCAATGCGACGCGACAGGGTCGATGACGGCACGCCCAATCGGGCCGCAGCCTGACTGAAGTTTCGGGTTCGGGCCACTTCGACAAAGTGGGCGATGTCGCGCAGGTCGTCCAACTTATTATCCCGTTAGCGGTACACTGCAAGTCAAGACGATAACTTACATTCACGCATGGCGCAATCTACCTTCCTGTCACGGCCCAGAACGGCATGAAAGGAAGTACCAGGCCCATGCAGGACACTGACCTGACCCTTGGCAGACGCGGTTTTCTAGCGGGCTCGGCCGCAGTCGCCGCCGCCACCGCGCTGACCGGCCTTGCCGATTACGCCGCCGCTCAGACCCAAACCCAATCAATGGAGAAAAAGATGCGCCCTGAAACCGGCTTTCGCGCCCTGACCCCTGAAAACACGGCCCTCGTGTTGGTCGACCATCAAGTCGGCACTATCGGCTGGGCTGGCGAACTCGCCAACGAGGACGAACGCAACCAGCTGAAGATGTGGACCCGCACCATGGCTCGGTTCGCCAGGGCTGCAGGTATGCCGATCGTCCTGACCTCCAGCCTGGAGACCGAGGCGCAAGGCCCGCTCCTTCCGGAGTTCCAGGAGATCATGCCTGAAGAATACACCGCGCGCATCCAGCGTCAGGGTGTGATCAACGCCTGGGACGATCCGGCCTTCGCCAATGCCGTGCGCGCCACTGGCAAGAAGCACCTGTTGATCGGCGGACTGACGACTGATGTTTGCCTTGTGCCGCCGGCGCTTTCGGCAAAGGAGGAAGGGTTCAACGTTGTGGCACTGGTGGACATTTCGGCTGCGACCACGAAACTCGGCGCGCAGACCAGCCTGACGTTGCTGAACAATGCGGGCATCGATCAAATGGTGGTGACGCCGATGATCACCTCGATGCTGGGCGACTACAAGAGCCCGGCCTCGGGCGCCTTCTTCCAGGCGATGGGGACCGAGGGCGTGTACGAAGCCTATGCACGGGGGAACCTTCGCTGATGGCCGCGCCCGACTCCAAGGGCGCTCACCCTTCCGCGGCGGCGCGCCCGTCGCGGAAGTGGAAGCAGATCGCCTTGGCCTTTGTTGTCGTCTACCCATTGGTGACGGTCCTGAACACCGTGATCGCCCCGCAGATCAGCTTTATCCCGCAACCCTTGCGCGGCATTTTGATCGTGCTGTGCATGGCTTCGGTGCTGACCTACGTCCTACCTTGGGCCAGCAAACGGGCGGCGGGATGGTTGAGCCGGTAGGGCATAGGAGACGAAGTCGAGCTCGGATGATGTGATCCAATCTAGTAATCCGTCTCCACGTAGACCCCCGAGCAGTCGTAAGCGACTGTCGCCGCCGTTGCCCCGTTATTCATGAACAGCCGGGGTGACAGGAACTGCGTGTTGGCTGGCAGATCGGCGGTGATCTCCAGTTCGAACACCGCGCCTGACACCTCATCTACCACCCGCACCCAGACCGAGATGCCATTCGGCGGTGCCGCAATGTACAGCGTCAGCACCCCACTCGTTGCGATGGCGAAACTCGCCCCGCAGATCGTCTGGAACGGCGCGAAGATCCGCATCACCAAGGAACAGATGCGCCAGCTGGCCGAGACGGGCGAACTCGAGCTCGGCGAAGCGCAGCTGGTCTGGCGCGGCAAGGATTCGCAGGACTGGTCCGACCTCGTGGTCAACGCGCCGCCGATCTACCGCCAGGAGGCCATCCACCCGAAGCACCTGATCGACGATCTCAAGCGCATGTCGGCGCTTCGACAGGCTCAGAATGAGGCGCAGACCAATCTGTTCGCCGATTTCGACGGCATCACCGATCCGGAGGCGCGGGCGGAGTTCTACCAGCATGCCCAGCACTGGACGAACCGCTTCATCCTCGGCGACAGCTTGGCTGTGATGGCGAGCCTGGCGGAGCGCGAGATGATGCGCGGGCGCGTGCAGTGCATCTATTTCGACCCGCCCTGCGGCATCAAGTTCAACTCGAACTGGCAGGTTTAAAGTGCCGGAGCTTTACGTCGCAAACACGGACAATGAGTGGTATGACTTTCTCAAGTCGCGAGCGCCGTTGGAAGACGTTAACTTCTGGAAGCCAACGCCCCAGACATTCCGCGCTATCGACGAAGGGCAGTTGTTCGTCTTTCGTCTCAAATCCCCGCGCAATTGTATCGGCGGATACGGCCTTCTCGCGAGCAGCATAAACGTCCCGATCCAACTTGCGTGGGATTCGCTCGGCGAACAAAACGGCAGCCCGTCCATCGCGCACTTGATCAGCGCGATTCGCAAATTCCGCTCGGGAGAGCAGATTAACGCTCAAACGCTGATAGGATGCCGCGTCTTAGTCTCGCCAGTCTTCCTTGAGCCGTATGAATGGTTTCCGGTCCCTGCGGATTGGTCTTCAAACATCGTCACGGGTAAGGTCTACAACACCGATACTGATATCGGCGCCCGCCTACTTTCTGACCTCGAATCTAAAACCAACAGCAATGTCCTTTTTAGGAGGGAACCAGGCAGGTTCGAGGGTGGCGGTTTTTCGGAACGGGAGCAGGCGAAGTACGGCGCGCCGGCTCTCGTGGCTCCGCGCCTAGGTCAGGGTGCGTTTCGGATCAAGGTCGCCGACGCTTACCAGTTTCAATGCGCCCTTTCGGACACCAGGGTTCTACCGGCGCTTGAGGCCGCTCATATCCGACCCTATGCCGACCGCGGGACGCATTCGCTGGCCAATGGGATTTTTTTACGAAAGGATATCCATAGCGTTCTTGACGCTGGCTTCGCTACCATCACCGACGATCTGTGCTTTCATGTCAGTCCCAAAATCACGGAAGCATTCAACAACGGGAATGAATACAAGCGCCTTCACGGGCATAAACTCAGAGTTCCAGTACACATCCTACAGCAACCTTCGGCGGAATCGATCCGCTGGCATCAGGCAAAACGTTATGTTGGCGATTGATGGTCAACCGCGGCGAAGCGTCTGGAGTCCGCTTGACCCAACCTGCGGGTCCGGCACGGCCGCGACCAGCGCCGAGCAATGGGGTCGGCGCTGGATCACCATCGACACGTCTCGCGTAGCACTCGCGCTTGCCCGCACGAGGCTGATGGCGGCGCGCTACCCCTACTATCTGCTCGCCGACAGCCCGGAAAGTCGCGCGCAGGAGCAGAAGGTTTCCGGCAAGCTCCAGCCTCAAACGCCCACCGCCGGCGACATCCGTCAGGCCTTCGTCTACGAGCGCGCGCCGCACATCACGCTGAAGAGCATCGCCAACAATGCCGAGATCGACGTGATCTGGGAGAGGTGGCAGGCGGTGCTGGAACCGCTGCGAGCGGAGATGAACGAGAAGCTGCGGAACACCTTTGAGGAATGGGAAATCCCGCGCGACCTCGACCAGTGGCTGGAAACGAAGGACGGCAAGGCATGGGCGATTTCGCTCCCCACCTCCCCCTTGTGGGGAGGTCGGACCGAAGGTCCGGGTGGGGGTTCCCCCGCGCCGGCGCCCAAAGATACCCCCACCCCGCCGCTGCGCGGCGACCCTCCCCACAAGGGGGAGGGTGAGGCGCTCGCACGGCTGCGCGCCCTCCACGCGCGCTGGTGGGAAGGGCGGATCGCGCGGCAGAAGGAGATCGACGACTCGATCGCCCGCGCCGCCGACGTCGAGATGCTCTACGACCGTCCCTACGAGGACAAGACCAAGGTGCGCGTCGCCGGCCCCTTCACGGTGGAGAGCCTGTCGCCGAACCGCGTCGTCACCTCGCGCGACGCCACGCTGGCGGGCGAGCATTCGGCCGCCGAGGGCACCATGCAGCCCGCGCCGAAGAACGTGCCGGACCAGGATTTCGGCCGGATGGTGCTTGACCATCTGCGCTCCGCCGGCGTGCACAGCCTTGAGCGGCGCGACACGATCCGCTTCCACTCGGTCGAGCCCTGGCCGGGCAACTGGCTGGCCGCAGAAGGCCGCTACACCGACGGCGACGGGCGCGAGAAGCGCGCCGGCATCCTGATCGGCCCTGAATTCGGCACGCTGACCCGCTCCAACATCACGGCGGGCGCGCGCGAGGCCTCCGACGCCCGATTCGACGCGCTGATCGCCTGCGCCTTCAACTTCGAGGCCCAGGCAAGCGACCTCAACCGGCTCGGGCCGCTGGCGATCCTGAAGGCGCGCATGAACCCCGACCTGCACATGGCCGAGGATTTGAAGAACACGGGCAAGGGCAACCTCTTCGTCGTGTTCGGCGAGCCGGACATCGACCTGATCGAGACGCCGGCCGGCGAGATCCGGGTGGAGGTCAAAGGCGTCGATGTGTTCGACCCCTCGACGGGCGAGATCCGCTCGACCGACACCAAGGGCATCGCCGCCTGGTTCATCGACACCGACTACAACGAGGAAAGCTTCTTCGTCCGCCACGCCTATTTCCTCGGCGCGGCCAGGGATGGAACGGGCGATCCCTACAAGGCGCTGAAGATGGCGCTGAAAGCCGAAATCGACGAGGACGCCTGGGCGACACTCTATTCGGACACGTCACGACCATTCCCGCGGCCGGCGAACGGGGCGGATCGCGGTGAAGGTGATCAACCACTTCGGGGACGAGGTGCTGAAGGTATTTGGGGTGTGAGGGGATGAACGAAATCCGGCGACGTGATGGTAGGCCTGTTTACCTGAGCCAGAGCGGACTTGCGGAACCTATGCGTCGCGTCGACCTCAGTTCGGCTGCGACAAGCGGATATGATGAAAACTGGCTGCAGTCCCTACTTCAATCGCACCCAACACTGTTCCCGATCGATCAAATCGAAAGCGGGTTCGGAGACTTGATCCCACTGTGTCGAGAGCTCCCACTCATGTTCGGCGCCGGCCGCGGCGGATCGCTCGACAACGTCTTCATCACGAGCAATGGCGGTCTCGTTCTGGTCGAGGCGAAGCTGTGGCGCAATCCCCAAGCGCGCCGCGAAGTGATTGCGCAGGCGATGGAATATGCGGCCGCGGTATTCCGAATGGACTACGAGACCTTCGAACGGACAGTGCAGAAAGCACGTCAAACCGAGCGAAAGTCACAGTCATCCATCTACGAGCTGGTGCGGGAGCATGATCCTTCCGTCGGTGAAGCTGAATTCGTGGAGGCCGTGTCGCGGAACCTGGCGCGCGGACGGGCAGTGATTGCCGTAGTGGGTGACGGTATTCGCGACGATATTGCACCACTGGCCGAGTTGCTCCAGAGCCATGCGGGCCAGCGTTTCACATTCGCCTTAGTGGAACTCGGCGTGTTCGAATCGGCGAAGAACAGCGCCCGGGTGGTCATACCCTCGATTCTCGCGAAGACCATGCTGATTGAGCGGGGCGTGGTGCGGCTGGAGCACGATTCCCTTCGGATCGGCCCTGTACCCAGCTCTTCTGGCCAAGCCGCCGCAGGCCCCCGCCGCGCAGTCAGCATCGGTGAGGACGAGTTCTACGAAATCCTGGCACAGAAAGAACCGGATGCGCCAAAGCTTCTGCGTCGGTTCCTGGAGAAGGCAGACCGCATCGGCGTCTATGTCGATCGGCAGGCTGGCCTGAACCTCAAGCATGTGGGCGCTACCGACCGGCCGCTAAACCTGGGTACCATTCGAAAGGACGGTTATCTCGATACAGGCCCTGCGTCGTGGTGGGGCCGTCTTCCAGAGAGCATGACCTACAACGATACGCTGGCCGCGGCCATTGGCGGCAAGGTCGGTACTTTGAATCAGGGAACAGAATGCTCGCTGCGCACGGCGCACGATAAAACACCGAAACTGACAGATCTCTTGCCCGACCACGAAGACCTGTGGCTGGAGGCGATGGAACGGTACATCGCAGTGCTTGTCGCTCGGGAAGGCGCCGAGACCTAGTCAACGTTCCAGCTGACATTGGCAAGGGGACGCACAACGGAGTGTAGCGGCAGAAGGGGATACGCGGTGACACTCGACGAAGCAGCCAGGGAACTGGCACGAATGTACTCCCGCGGCATTCCAAACCGCGAGCAAGCTCTTTCAGTCCACCTGTTCGGCATAAAGCATGCCGCCGAACTTGAAGGCATGCCATTGAAGGAGATTGCGGTCCGGGTGGTATTTCCGGCCATCCCGGGCCTGTCATGCGCGCGAGCGGGCGTTTTTCAGGCGGGGCTTCAAGTCGCCGGAACGGTCTTCGCTTCACGGTTCACGGCGGCGACGTGGCCGATGCTTTCCACCAGTTCTTCGGTTTCCTGCATGCGCGCGATCGCTGCGGCAAGTCGGTCATCGTCAAGGCGCAGATAAAACGCTCGCGATCCTGGCGAGCGCATCAGCCGCTCCAGCTCGGTTCCCATCTCGATCCGCGTCACGATACGATCTCCACCAGCATGCGCCCCTTGCGCCGCGCCAGCACCCGGAACCTCTTGCCCGGCGCCAGCAGCATCTCGATCTCGGCATTTATAATATGGGGAATGAAATGCACCAAGGCAATCGCCTCCGCCTCGGACGGGTAGATCGCCTCGATGATGAAGTCGCCAAAGGCGTATGCATTTTCCTCCAGCTGGGACGATGACACGAAGGATGGCTCGATGAAGGTCTGTCCCACCGGCTGGGCGTAGTATTCGTCCGCGAAATGCTGCGGCACGCCGCGAAACGTCGTCACCGCCTTCGGTAGCCGTGCCCAGTCGAGCGCACCGTCTCAATCCGCGTGAAATGCGGAACAAGCCGAAACGGGGCATCCAGTTCGATGCCGACACCATGATGTCTCAATCCGCGTGAAATGCGGAACAAGCCGAAACTTCATGGTCATCGGCAAGAAGCGCGACGGCGCGGAGTCTCAATCCGCGTGAAATGCGGAACAAGCCGAAACGATATACCCGGCTGCGCCGGCGAGATTTACCAGTCTCAATCCGCGTGAATTGCGGAACAAGCCGAAACACCTCACGGGAGCGAACCTCACGGGCGCTGAGTCTCAATCCGCGTGAATTGCGGAACAAGCCGAAACCATCGCTCCATCACCATCCAGAAAAGCGTAAAGTCTCAATCCGCGTGAATTGCGGAACAAGCCGAAACCGTATGCCGCGTCAATCGGGATGGACCCGAGGTCTCAATCCGCGTGAATTGCGGAACAAGCCGAAACCAGGGTGACTGGCTGGTCGAGAGTGGATCGTTGTCTCAATCCGCGTGAATTGCGGAACAAGCCGAAACTGAACGGCGTTTCCTGTGGCTCGGCACATCGGTCTCAATCCGCGTGAATTGCGGAACAAGCCGAAACCCAGGACGCGGACCTCCAGGACGCGGACCTCGTCTCAATCCGCGTGAATTGCGGAACAAGCCGAAACGCAATGAGGCTCGCGAACGGGTTGGACCTCGAGTCTCAATCCGCGTGAATTGCGGAACAAGCCGAAACTAATCAAAGCGCGATTGTTGAATTCGCCGAAGTCTCAATCCGCGTGAAATGCGGAACAAGCCGAAACCTGGCCGTTCGCGCCAACGCGCTGGCCATTGCGTCTCAATCCGCGTGAAATGCGGAACAAGCCGAAAC
>JBATNB010000016.1:0-1675 GCA_049290135.1 Rhizobiaceae bacterium | reverse complement strand
GGCCCGCATCGACGCCTGGCTGGCGCCGCCCGCCCATACGCGCAAGCCCGCCACGGTTCTGTCCGGTGCGGGACAGACCGGAACGATCTCCACGCCGGCCGGCAGCATCATGACGGTGCGCGTGTCGGGCGGCGACGGAACCGAGACGCTGTCATACCAGGCCGGCGCCGGGCCGGCCCGCGCCATCGCGGCGCAGACGCCGGGATCATTCACCGATACCGCCAAGGTGGACGGCGCCTATGTCCTGAGCGCGAATGGCGGCGAACTGGCGCGCTGGCCGCTTTCGCTCATTCCCGACCAGGCGCCGCGCATTGACTGGACCGCCGATCCGAAGCGCGCCGCCAAGGGCGGGCTGCAACTCGATTACACCATTGTCGACGACTACGGCGCCGCGCAGGCGCTGGCGGAAATCCGCGTCGGCGACATTGCGAAGGATGCGCGCCCGCTCTATCCCGAGCCCGATCTGCCGCTGACGCTGCCGCGCCGCTCGTCCGCCGACGGCAAGGCCCGCACGGTCAAGGATTTCGCCACCCACCCGTTCGCAGGCGCCGAAGTCACCATCACGCTGGTGGCCCGCGACGCCGGAGGCAACGAGGGACGTTCGCAGTCGCGCACGGTTCGCTTGCCCGAGCGCCGCTTCACCGACCCGTTGGCGCGCGCGCTCATCGAGCAGCGCCGCCTGCTCGCGCTTGACGCCAACGCCCGCCGCCGCGTCGGCGACCTCATGGATGCCATCACCATCCGGCCGGCCGACACGATACCGGTGGCCGCGCACTATCTCGGCGTCGTGACGGCGCGCGCCCGCCTGAAGGACGCCGCGAGCGATGACGACTTGCGCGGCGTGGTCGACTATCTCTGGCAGGTCGCCATCGGCATCGAGGACAGCGGGCTTTCGGAAGCCGAGAAGCGGCTGCGCCAGGCCGAGGAGAACCTGCAGAGCGCGCTGGAACAGGGCGCCGACGAGCAGGAAATCGCCCGCCTCATGGACGAGTTGCGCAAGGCGATGGACGAGTTCCTGCGCGAACTGGCCGAAAACGCCGATCCGCGCCGACAGCCCGACCAGTCCGCCGGCGAAACGCGCGAACTGCGCAAGTCCGACATCGACCGCATGATGCAGGAGATCGAAAGGCTGGCCCGCTCCGGCGAGCGCCAGAAAGCCCAGGACATGCTCTCCCAACTGCGGGAAATGATGGAAAACCTGCAGACCGCTCGGCGCAACGGCCAGAACGGCCAGCAGGCGGACAATCCCATGCGCCGCGGCATGAACAAGCTCGGCGAGATCATGCGCCGGCAGCAGGAACTCATGAACGAAACCAACCGCTCCGGTCGCCAGGGAGAAGGCCGGGATGGCGAAGGCAATGAACGCGCCGAAGGCGGCGACAACGGCCCGCGCGGCGACAATGGCCAGGGCGGCGAGGAACAGGGAAACCAGCGCGGCGAAGGCCGGGGCGAGCAAGGCTACGGCGACCTTCAGGGTCGGCAGGGCGATCTGCGTGGCGAACTCGGCGAACTGTCGGAAATGCTTGAGGGCCTGGGGCTTGAACCCGGTCCGGGGTTCGGCGAGGCCGGCGACGCCATGGGCAAGGCCGGGGACGCGCTCGGCCAGGGTGAACGCGACGACGCGGTCGGCCAGCAGGGACGCGCCCTGGAAGCATTGCGGCAGGGCGCCCAGGAC
>JBATNB010000015.1:0-2126 GCA_049290135.1 Rhizobiaceae bacterium | reverse complement strand
TGCCGCAGCTCCGGTTGCCGCCCCTGTCGTTGCACGCGCCCCGTCGAGCACTGAAGATGCCCCGCGCGAAGAGCGCGTGCGCATGACCAAGCTGCGCCAGACCATCGCGCGCCGCCTCAAGGACGCCCAGAACAGCGCCGCCATGCTCACCACCTTCAACGAGGTGGACATGAGCGCGGTGATGGACCTGCGCAACCGCTACAAGGACGTGTTCGAGAAGAAGCACGGCGTGAAGCTCGGCTTCATGGGCTTCTTCACCAGGGCCGTGACCCACGCGCTCAGGGAAATCCCCGCCGTCAATGCCGAGATCGACGGCACCGACATCATCTATCGCAACTATTGCCACATCGGCGTCGCCGTCGGCACCGACAAGGGCCTCGTCGTGCCGGTGGTGCGCAACGCCGACGCCATGGGCATCGCCGCGATCGAGAAGGAGGTCGGCCGGCTCGGCTTGCTCGCCCGCGACGGCAAGCTCGCGGTGACCGACATGCAGGGCGGCACCTTCACCATCTCCAATGGCGGCGTCTACGGCTCGCTGATGTCGACGCCGATCCTCAACGCCCCGCAGTCCGGCATCCTCGGCATGCACAAGATCCAGGACCGCCCGGTGGTCGTCGGCGGCCAGATCGTCATCCGCCCGATGATGTACCTGGCGCTCAGCTACGATCACCGCATCGTCGACGGCAAGGAAGCGGTGACCTTCCTCGTGCGCGTCAAGGAGAGCCTGGAAGATCCCGAACGGCTGGTGCTGGACCTGTGAGGCGGACCGCGTTACTCGCGCTGTGCCTCGTGGCGGCGCCCGCCTCCGCCGCCTGCTTCCAGGAACTCGCCGTCTATGGCGAGGCGCAGGCCAATGCCGAGATCGCCTTCCAGGGCGCCCGGCCGGATGACGGCGTGCTGCACCGGTTCACGGTGACGTTCCCGGAAAACGGCGTGATGTTCGAAGGCGCCATGCTGCCGGGCGACCCGCCGATCGCCAGGCCCTGGGCGATCGTCACCCACAATTGCCCCAGGGGCGACGCCACCGGCGACGAGATCGCCGCCTGCACCGTCTGGGAGGGCCCGGTCTACGGCATCGACGGCCACGGCAACGTCTTCTTCCTGCCGGAGGCGAACCACGGCCACGAGGCCGCCGGGACGATCCTCCTGCCGGATTTTTCCGCCGCCGTCCGGCTGTCGGCGGCCTGGGGCGCCAAGGGACTTTCGGCCGCGCCGAAGGACGATTTCCAGATCAAGGGCTGCCAGGAATAGGCCGCCGACCCGGAGGGAGCTTCACATGGCATATGATCTCGTCGTCATCGGCGCCGGCCCGGGTGGCTATGTCTGCGCCATCAAGGCCGCCCAGCTCGGGCTGAAGGTCGCCATCGTCGAGAAGCGCGCCACCCTTGGCGGCACCTGCCTCAATGTCGGCTGCATCCCGTCGAAGGCGCTGCTCCATGCCTCCGGCATGCTGCGCGAGGCCGCCCATGACTTCGCCAGGCTCGGCATCGTCACCGGCAAGGTCGAGGCCGATCTCAAGGCGATGATGGCGCACAAGGACGCCACCGTGAAGGCCAATGTCGATGGCGTCGCCTTCCTCATGAAGAAGAACCGGATCGACGTCGTCAGCGGAACCGGCCGCATCGTCTCCGCCGGCTCGGTCGCCGTCGCGGCGGCCGACGGCAAGGAAACGACGCTGGACGGCAAGGCGATCGTCATCGCCACGGGATCGGCGGTTGCCGGCATCCCCGGCGTCGATCTGGCGTTCGACGAGACCGTCATCGTCTCCTCCACCGGCGCGCTTTCGCTCGCCAGGGTTCCCGCCTCGATGATCGTGGTCGGCGGCGGCGTCATCGGACTGGAACTCGGCTCGGTCTGGGCGCGCCTCGGCGCCAGGGTCACTGTGGTGGAATATCTCGACACCATCCTTGGCGGCATGGATGGCGAGATCGCCCGGCTCGCCCAGCGTGCCCTGGCCAGGCAGGGGCTCGACTTCAGGCTCGGCGCCAAGGTCACCGCCGTGACGAAGGGCCGGAAGGGCGCGAGCGTCACCTACGAGCCGGTCAAGGGCGGCGATGCCGCCACGCTCGACGCCGATGTCGTTCTCGTCGCCACCGGGCGCAAGCCCTTCACCGATGGGCTGGGCC
>JBATNB010000014.1:0-1503 GCA_049290135.1 Rhizobiaceae bacterium | reverse complement strand
ACCTCGTTCATGGCGTCGTCGACGATCCTTGCCTCGTAGCCGGTGACCGGCCGGCCCGTGCATGCCGGGCGGGAATCGCCGAAGCGGTTCGAGATGAAGATGTGCAGCATCTCGGTGGCGCCGATTCCGTCGAGCATCGGCTTGCCGGTCTTTCGCATCCACTCCTCGTAGACCGGCGCGGGAAGCGTCTCGCCGGCCGAGACCGCGGCGCGCAGCGACGACAGGTCGGCACCCTGGTCCATGGCGGCGAGCATGGCGCGATAGGCGGTCGGCGCGGTGAAGCAGACCGTGGCGCGATAGGTCTGGATGATGTCGATCATGCCGGCCGGCGTCGCCTGCTCCAGCAGAGTCGCCGCCGCGCCGAAGCGCAGCGGGAAGATCGCCAGGCCGCCGAGCCCGAAGGTGAAGGCCAGCGGCGGCGAGCCGACGAACACATCGTCGGGCGTGACGGCGAGCACCTCCCTGGCATATCCGTCGGCAACGATAAGCAGGTCACGGTGGAAGTTCGCGATCGCCTTGGGTTCGCCCGTCGTCCCGGAGGAAAAGCCGATCAGGGCGACATCGTCGCGGCCGGTCCGGACGCAGTCGAAGCGCACCGGCTTGGCCAGCGCCAGGCGGTCAAGCTCGGCGTCGTGGTTGGCGGTGCCGTCGAACCCGATGACCTTCTTCAGGTAGCGGCTGTCCTTGGCGCAGGCGGCCAGTTCGTCCATCAGCCGCGTGTCGCACAGCGCCAGTCCGATCTCGCCCTTGTCGACGATCTTGCCGAGTTCGCCGGCGCGCAGCATCGGCATGGTGTTGACGACGACCGCTCCGGCCTTGGTCGCGGCCAGCCAGACCGCCACCATGGCCGGGTTGTTGGCGGAGCGGACGAGAATGCGGTTGCCGGGCCTGACGGCGAAATCCTCGACCAGGACATGGGCGATCCGGTTGGTCCAGTCGGTCAGTTCCTTGTAGGTGCGGATCCGCCCGTTGCCAATCAGCGCCGTCCGGTCGCCGAACCCCTTGTCGACCATGGCATCGGTGAGCTCATGGGCGGCGTTCAGCCATTCGGGATAGTCGAAGCCGTCAAGCAGGAAGTCCGGCCACTGGTCGAAGGGCGGCAAACTGTCCCGCGAGAACGTGTCTTCATGCCCGCTCGGTCCCAGCATGCTGCCCTCCCTTGAACTCGCCCAGCGCCTGGCGGGCGATGACGACCTTCTGCACGTCGGACGCGCCTTCGTAGATGCGCAGCGCCCGGATTTCCCGGTACAGGCTTTCGCAGACATGGCCCTTGCGCACGCCGTCCCCGCCGTGAAGCTGCACGGCCTTGTCGATGATGTCCTGGGCCCGGTCGGTCGCAAACAGCTTGGCCATGGCGGCCTCGCGGCTGACGCGCGGCGCGCCGGAATCCTTCGTCCATGCCGCCCGGTAGACCAGCAGCGCGGCGGCATCGATGTCGAGCGCCATGTCGGCGACGTGGCCCTGCACCATCTGCAGTTCGGCCATGGGCGCGCCGAACAGCTC
>JBATNB010000013.1:0-5407 GCA_049290135.1 Rhizobiaceae bacterium | reverse complement strand
CCTTCGGGCCGCCCTTCGACACGCCGACCATTGCCGGGCGCAGCACGCGATCGCCGATGACATAGCCGTCCTGCACCACCTGGACGACGGTGTTGGCGGCGCGCGATTCGTCGGGCACCTCGAACATGGCCTGGTGGAAATTCGGATCGAATCGCTCGCCGACCGGCGACAGTTTCTTCACCCCATGGCGCTCCAGCGCGCCGAGAAGCGAACGATGCGTCAGGTCGATGCCCTCGGCGAAGGCGGTCCAGGCGGCGTCGACCTTCGCCTCGGCGGGAACCGTTTCGAGCGCGCGCGCCAGATTGTCAGACACGACCAGCAGATCGCGGGCGAAGGCGGCGATCGCGTAGGCGCGCGCGTCCTGGACATCACGCTGCGTGCGGCGGCGCAAATTCTCCATCTCGGCGGCGAGTCTGAGCACCCGGTCCTTCAGCTCGGCGTTCTCGATCGCCAGGATTTCGGCCGGATCCGCGGCGATCCCGGGCTGTGGCTCGGCGTCGGTGGCATCCGGCCGGTTGGCGTCGTCATGGTCCTCGGTCATTGCGTCCTGTCGTCGGTTGCAGCGCGAAACACGAAATTTTCCTGCGATATCGAGGCTTGAGGCACGAAAATCAAGTGCTTTGCGACGCTTTGTCCCCGTCCCGCCGCCGCGCCTAGCCGATCATGCGGGAAACCAGCTGGGCGGTGTAGTCGACCATCGGCACGATGCGCGCATAGTTGAGCCGGGTCGGCCCAATGACGCCGAGCGCGCCGACGACGCGGCCATTCTGGTCGCGGTAGGGTGCCACCACCACCGATGAGCCGGACAGCGAGAACAGGCGGTTCTCCGAGCCGATGAAGATGCGTACGCCGTCGCCGCCCTCGGCCAGGTCGATGAGCTGGAGCGCGCCGTCCTTGGCTTCCAGGTCCGAAAACAGATGCTTGAGCATGTCGAGATCGGCCTGCGCCGACACACGGTCGAGAAGGTTGGCATGGCCGCGCACGATCAGGCGTCCCGGCTGGCCTTCCTCGGTACCCGCCCACACGGCAAGCCCGGTCTCCACCAGCGCCTGCGACAGGTCGTCGAGCGCGGCGCGGGTGGCGATGCGAAGCAGGTCGATCTCGCGGCGGGCTTCGCTCAGCGTGCGCCCGCGCAGATTGGCGTTGAGGAAATTGGTGGCCTCGTTGAGCTGCGAGGCGGTGATGCCGGCCGGCAGGTCGACGATGCGGTTCTCGATGTCGCCAGTATGCGAGACCAGCACCACGAGCGCGCGGCGCGGCTCGAGCTGGATGAACTCCATGTGCTTGAGCGGCGTTTCGGCCTTGGCCGTCAGCACCACGCCGGCCGTGCGCGACAGGCCCGACAGAGTCTGCACGGCTTCGGTCAGGACATGCTCCAGCGACTGACCGGCACCGGCGGCGCGGATCTGCGCCTCGATGGCGCGCCGTTCCGATTCGCCGACATCGCCGATCTCCATGAAGGCATCGACGAAGAACCGGAGGCCGGCATTGGTCGGCAGGCGCCCGGCCGAGACATGCGGCGCGTAGATGAGCCCCGCCATCTCCAGATCGCTCATCACGTTGCGGATGGTGGCCGGCGACAGCGACACCGGCAGGATACGCGACAGGTTGCGCGACCCGATCGGCTCGCCGTCGCGCAGATACGATTCCACCAGCTGGCGGAAGATGTCGCGCGAGCGCGCATCCAGCCCGTTGTAGTCGCCGGCATTGAACGGTGCGGCCATCTCCAACCTTGCCTCATGCATCCTTCTGCAAGGCGAATATAGGCCGCGGGCGGGCCACGGCAACCGCCGCGGTCTATGCACCGGCCGGAAGGCAGGCTAGAGCAGGTCCGATTCACACGCCCGACGGCGCCCCTTCATCCGCGTTCCAACGAAAGGACCGCCATGCGACCCTCGCGACGCCAGCCCGACGAAATGCGCGCCGTCTCCTTCGAACGCGGCATCTCGCGTCACGCGGAAGGCTCCTGCCTGGTCAAGTTCGGCGACACGCAGGTGCTGTGCACGGCGTCGCTGGAGGAAAAGGTGCCGTCCTGGCTGCGCAATGGCGGGCGCGGCTGGGTGACGGCGGAGTACGGGATGCTGCCGCGCGCCACCGGCGAACGCATGCGGCGCGAGGCCTCCTCGGGCAAGCAGGGCGGCAGGACGCTCGAGATCCAGCGGCTGATCGGCCGTTCGCTGCGCGCCGTTGTCGACCTGCAGGCGCTCGGCGAGGTGCAGATCACCGTCGACTGCGATGTCATCCAGGCCGATGGCGGCACGCGTACGGCCGCCATCACCGGCGGCTGGGTGGCGCTGCATGACTGCCTGGCCTGGATGGAGGCGCGCCGCATGATCGACCGCGCCAAGGTGCTGAAGGACCATGTGGCGGCGATTTCCTGCGGCATCCATGACGGGCGCACGCTGCTCGACCTCGACTATGTGGAGGATTCCTCTGCCGGCGCGGACGCCAATTTCGTCATGACGGGCTCCGGCGGGCTGGTCGAGGTGCAGGGCACCGCGGAAGGCGCGCCGTTTTCGGAAGCCGAGTTCCTCGACCTGCTGGCACTGGCGCGCAAGGGCGTGACCCGGCTTGTCGAACTGCAGAAGCTGGCGGTGAACTGACCCATGCCCGCCGTCGATGCCGCGCCCGATCCCTTCGCGTTGCCGCCGGGCAGCCGCCTCGTGGTGGCCACGCACAACAAGGGCAAGCTCGCCGAAATCGGCGACCTGATCGGACCGTTCGGCCTGGACGCGGTTTCGGCTGGCGAACTCGGCCTGCCGGAGCCGGCCGAGACCGGGCAGAGCTTCGAGGCAAACGCCTATCTCAAGGCGCATGCGGCGGCCCGGGCCACCGGCCTGCCGGCGCTGTCGGATGATTCCGGCCTGTGCGTCGACGCGCTCGACGGCGCGCCGGGGGTCCATACCGCGGACTGGGCGGAGACGCCGGAGGGCGGCCGCGACTTCGCCATGGCCATGGAGAAGGTGGAGACGCTGTTGCGCGCAAGCGGCGCGGTAACGGCTGACCGGCGCAAGGGCCGGTTCGTCGCCGTGCTGTGCCTGTGCCTGCCGGATGGACGGGCGCGGTATTTCCGCGGCGAGGTCGACGGCACGCTGGTCTGGCCGCCGCGCGGCGAACGGGGCTTCGGCTACGACCCGGTGTTCCTGCCCGACGGCCACGAACTGACCTTCGGCGAGATGCCGGCAAGCACAAAGCATGGCTGGGAGCCCGGGCGCGGCGACCTCGGCCTGTCGCACCGGGCCCGGGCCTTCGCCCGCTTCGCCCACGCCATGTTCGGTGTGTCATGACCGGGCAGGCCATCGGCGATCCCGGATTCGGCGTCTATCTCCACTGGCCGTTCTGCGCCGCAAAATGCCCGTACTGCGATTTCAACTCGCATGTGCGCCATGGCGGCGTCGACGAGGCGGCGTTCGTCGCCGCCTTTTCCGCCGAACTTGCGCATTTCCGGTCGCGCACAGGTGCGCGCCGCGTCGACACGATCTTCATCGGCGGCGGCACGCCATCCCTGATGCATCCGGCGACGGTGTCGGCGCTGCTGGACCGCGTGGCCGCGCTGTGGACGGTCGCGGCCGACGCCGAAATCACCATCGAGGCCAATCCCTCCTCGGTCGAGGCCGAACGCTTCCGCGGCTACCGCGCCGCCGGCGTCAATCGCGTCTCGCTCGGCGTGCAGGCCCTCAACGACGCCGACCTGAGGGCGCTCGGCCGGCTGCATGACGTGGCGGAGGCGCGGCGGGCGATCGCGCTGGCACAGGCGACATTCCCGCGCATGTCGTTCGACCTGATCTACGCGCGGCCGGGGCAGTCGCCCGGGGACTGGGAACGGGAACTCGCCGAGGCGATCGAGCTGTCTGCCGACCATCTGTCGCTCTACCAGCTGACCGTGGAGGAAGGCACGCCGTTCTTCGCCCTGCGCGAAGCCGGCAAGCTGAAGGTGCCAGCGCCGGCGCGCGCGGCGGAACTGTTCGAGCTGACGCAATCGGTGACGCGGGACGCCGGGCTGCCGGCATACGAAGTGTCCAACCATGCAAGGCCGGGCGCGGAGAGCCGCCACAATCTCATCTACTGGCGCTATGGCGAATATGTCGGCTCCGGGCCGGGCGCGCATGGTCGCTATCTCGACCATGGCCGGCGTGTCGTGACCTTCACCGAGCGCCATCCCGAGACCTGGCTGGGCACGGTCGGCGCGCACGGCCACGGGCTTGCCGGCGGCGAGGTGCTGAACCGGTCGGAGGAAGCGGACGAATATCTGCTGATGGGCCTCCGGCTCGCCGAAGGCATCAGGACCGACCGCTACGAATCGCTGGCCGGGCGGCCGCTCGATCCGTTGCGCGCCGCGCATCTGGCCGAAGAGGGCCTGATCGCGCGCGGCAAGGACAGGATTCGCGCCACGGCGGCCGGGATCCTGGTCCTCGACGCACTGGTCGCGGACCTGTCGCGCTGAGCGGCGCGCCGGTCCGCCGGTGCCGGCTCGGCGCCCCAGGGGGTCCACAGCGGAATGGTCAGGGTCGCGGACATGGCTTTGCTCCGTTGTCCCGGACAGCAGACCGCGCAACCTTGGCGAAGGAAGGGCGGAAAAATCACGAATTCGCGACGAATTGGCGACGTGCCGGGCCCGATTCCGGCCTCAACTTCCGGGCAGGAAGCTCCTTGGCGCCGGGCTCATGAGCTGCATGCGGCCGCCGGCGACCTCGTAGACGGCGAGGCCGCGCTGGGTGCGCCCGCCGGGAAGAAAGCGGAACAAGCCGAAATAGCCGGTAAAACCCTGCGGCTGTTCCAGCGCCGCCGGCCCCAATGTGCCGCCGCCCTTGCGCACATGCCCGGCGAGCGCGGCCACCGCGTCATAGGCGAGCGCCGAGGTCGAGGACGGCACGGCGCCATGGCTCTGCCTGTAGCGCGCCTTGTAGCCCGCCAGCGTCGCCTCGTCGGCGTCGGCGATGATGGCGCCGGCAAGTCCGGGGTCGGCAAGGTCGGACGAACTCCACTGCCCGGAGCCGACAAGGCGCTTGCCGGCCATGTCGATGCCGGCCGCCTTGAGCAGGCGGACCACGACGGACGGGGTCTTGCCGCCATCGGGGACGAAGATGCCGTCAGCCGTGGCGGCGGCGGTCTTCACCGCGCCGATGGCTGCCTGCATGGAGGCGTCATTGTACTCGTAGCGGGCAACCGCGAGAATTTCGCCGCCGGAGCCGGCCAGCGTCCGGCGCGCCTGGGTTTCGGCAAGCTGGCCGAAGGCGCCCTGGGGCAGGATGGCGACATACCGTTTCGTCCCGGACGCCGCGGCATAGGCCAGCGCACGGTCGATGGCCGATTCCGGCAGCAGCGAATTGAGATAGATGCCCGGCGCCGCGACGGTGGCATCGGAGGAGAAGGCGATCACCGGCCGCCCGGCCTGGCGCATCGGCGC
>JBATNB010000012.1:0-1723 GCA_049290135.1 Rhizobiaceae bacterium | reverse complement strand
ACTTCATATAGATTACCGGTTCTCCACTAATCCACTGCCAAGTCCCTTCCACATCCTGATCGGTCAAACCAATCCAATAACCATTAGTTGTGCTAGCGACATTAAACGTGCTGGCAATCCAATCATTCTCCGCCTGACTGCGAATTGTCACCAAATGCCCGCCTTTCTGAACCGCTGCTGCTTCGCACTGCACCCAAGTACCGCAGCCTTTCAGGAGTTCATAGGTGTGGCCGTTGGCGGGATTGACTGCTGTCTGCGCCCAGACGCTTCCCCCAATAGCTATTAATGAAGTAAACAGGATAATCTGTAACAAGCTCCCTGAGTCAATTAAAGAAAAAATTTTATTTTTGAGAGTTTTCATAGCAATTCCCTAATAGTTTCAGTATAGTATTCGAAGAGTGACTCTTTGTTCTTGTCATTACATGGGAGGTTTTACGGTCTTAAGGAAGAAGATCACGAGGTTTGCCCCAATCGGCCAAGTTGTAAAGCTCTGGCAAAGAAGACATCCGCCAATCGGTGTTGCCACACAGGCCCACCGCCTTCACATCAGCCACTAATTTTCGGTATCGCAGCGCCCGGCAATCTGGCAAATACCGTCGCTGGCCGGTAATACCGCGCCGCTATTGCTGAGGCTGGCAGGTGGTGGTAGCGCTGACGGCGGTATCCGCACCGCTGGCGTGATCCCGGCAGAAGTCAATGCCGGTGTCATTCAGCGGCCCGGCTTGCGCGCCGGACAGGCTGAAAACGCCGCTGAGCACACCAAAAGCCATGAACAATCGCACTGAATAACGAACCATCATGCTGATCCCCTTATCATTTTCCTGCCCGTGCACTCGTCACGGAGGTGTTATTTCACTATTTATAATAAGATTTTATGGATGAAAAAAAGAAAAAAATCAAGGGCCAACACTAGAAAAACCCGCTGCCTGAAACAACAAACCCGACCAGCGGGACGCTTCAAATGCAATCTCTGTTCGCACCAAGCCTGTTCGGCGCTGAAGTCATTGCGGAACCGGATAAAATAGCTCTCGTTAACGGCTCCAATGCTCCAGCGTGAGAGCCGGTCTGGATGGTCCGGCGTTGCGGAGCGGATGCCGTTCCCACGCCGGAGCGTAGAACGATAAAAAAATGGTTCCCTTCGTCATACCCGCGAAAGCGGGTATCCAGTGGTTCGGTGGCTGACTGGATTCCCGCCTGCGCGGGAAGGACGAACATCTACGGTTCCCTTCGTCATACCCGCGAAAGCGGGTATCCAGTGGTTCGGTGGCTGACTGGATTCCCGCCTTCGCGGGAATGACGAAAATCCATTGAGAATAGGTATTAGTCGGGATTGGGCGCTTTTTGCGGCTACTGGGGCAGCAGTTCAGCCAGGAAATCTCGATGGAACGCCGCCCACAGCAGGACGGGCGCGACCGGCGGCAGAATCAGATAGCCTAGCTGATAAGCCAGGGCCAGCAGCTCACGGGTGAAGGGTGTGGTGCCCATCTGTTCGGCGATGGCCGGGGCCAGGTTGAACACCAGCACCTTGAGGGTTTCACACACCACCCCCCAGAGGGGCACCAACAGTAGGATCAAGCTGCCCAGCAGCGCCCGGTAGCCTTTTTCCCCCCACGCCGTGGGGGCGGCCAGGGTCAGGGCCAACAGCAGCGGCCAGCCGTAGGCGTATTTGAGGGCATTGAGGCTGAAGCTCAGGGTACCGGTCGCGCCGGGTGGGGTGGAGCCA
>JBATNB010000011.1:0-2855 GCA_049290135.1 Rhizobiaceae bacterium | reverse complement strand
CATCGGTCCGCGCGCCGCGCGGGTCCGGCCGAAAACGCCGGGTCCGCACCAGGTCGTTGGGCAGGGTCAGGGCAGCGATGGCCTTGCGCGCGACCACGATCTCTCCGGCGCTCATCTGCGCGAAGTCCTTTTCGCGCAGCACTTCGCTGCCCGATGCGGTGAACCGTGAATCGACCTCGATCTCCGGCACATCGATCTCGCGCTGCTTGCGCCGGTGTCCCTCGAACATCGCATCTGAAACGCGGGATTCGCCGGCGCGCGGTTTCTCCCTTGGCCGCGTGTCCGGCGCCACCGGGGAAAACATCGCGATCATCTTCTCGACCAGTTCGCGCGAACGCCAGAACAGCCGGAAGGCCTCGTCGAACACCGGCGTGTCTTCATGCCGCTTCACCAGGACGGCATGCAGGGTCCAGTAGAAATCATCGCGCCCGCCGAGGCCGGCGGCCAGCACGGCGTCGATCGCATCCTTCACCGAGGCCGGACCGACCCTCAGCCCGGCCTTGCGAAGCGCCCGGGCGAAATAGACGATGTTGTCGGCGATGCGGCCATCGCGCTTCGCCGCGTTCGGAAGGTCGTGTGTCGCAGCGTGAGCAGGCAGGCCCTGTTCCATCGTTCTTCTACCCGGCCGCGCTCAGCTCCGCGCGGATGTCCTGCAGTATCTTGCGGCTTTCCGCGCCGGCGATCCGGGCGATGTCGTCCTGGTACTTCAGCAGCACGCCGATCGTGTCGGAGACGGTTTCGGGATCCAGCGCCACCTTGTCGAGTTCGGTGAGCGCTCCGGCCCAATCGATGGTTTCGGCCACGCCCGGCGCCTTGAACAGATCCATGCCGCGCAGCCGCTGCACGAACCCGACCACCTCCGCCGAAAGGCGCTGGTTGGCCCGCGGCACCTTGCGCGCCACGATCGTCAACTCCCGCTCCGCGTCCGGGTAGTCGACCCAGTGGTAGAGACAGCGACGCTTGAGCGCGTCATGGATTTCGCGCGTCCGGTTGGAAGTGATGATGACCAGCGGCGGTTCCTCGGCCTTGATCGTACCGATCTCGGGAACCGTCACCTGGAAGTCCGACAGGATTTCCAGCAGGAACGCCTCGAACGCCTCGTCGGTCCGGTCGAGTTCGTCAATGAGGAATACCGGCGCCTGCCCCGGCGTTCCCGATAGCGCTTCCAGCACCGGGCGGCGGATCAGGTATCGGGGCGAAAACACGTTGCGCTCGATCGCATCGCGGTCCGAAAGCCCGGTGGCCTCGTCCATGCGGATCTCGATCATCTGCGCGGCATAGTTCCACTCGTAGACCGCCGAGGAGACATCGAGCCCTTCATAGCATTGCAGGCGAATGAGCCTGCGGCCGAGCGTCGTGGCGAGAACCTTGGCGATTTCGGTCTTGCCGACACCCGCCTCGCCTTCCAGGAACAGCGGGCGCCCCATGCGCAAAGACAGGAACAGCACCGTGGCAAGCGAACGGTCCGCGACATACCCGGCGCTGTCCAGAAGGGCTACCGTTTCATCGATCGACTTCGGCAGGCCTCGGCTGGCCGTCATGGCAACTCCGTTGCGGCTATCCGGAGCGGTAGGCGCGCCGGTGGTAGATCAGCGGGGAAAGGCTATCGCCGATGCGTATGCCTGTCACCCTGCCAAAAAGGACATGATGCGTCGCCACGTCGATGGATTCCGAAATCCGGCAGTCGAACGACGCCAGACAACCCTTCAGCATCGGCGCGCCGGTCTCGCCCGTCTCCCATTCGCCGATGGCGAACCGCTCCTCCACGCCATGACCGCCGAGGCCGGAGAACATGTCGGCGACGGCCTGCTGGCCGCTGGCAAGGGTCGACACCGCGAACACACCGTTCTTCAGGAACAGCGCGTTGCCTTGCTTCGACCGGTTGACGCACACCAGCACCGTCGCCGGGCGGTCGGAAACCGAGGTGAAGGCGGTCGCCGTCAGCCCGCGCCGGCCATGCGGCCCGTCAGTCGTGACCACATGCACGGCTTCCGCGATCTGCGCCATCGCATCGCGGTAGGTCTTCGGGTCGATCGCGGCGGCTCTCAGCAAGGGCGGGATCCTGTCAGGGTTCCGACCTATATAGGCCGCCGGCCCCGCCGGACAAGCCGCGCCCGCGCCCCGGCGCGACAATTGCCGCCCGCGTCGCGAGACGTTACCGTCGCGCCGTGAGCACGCGCCGATTCATTCCCCTGGTCCTGTCCATGCTCGGTATCGCGGCGGCCGCTGGCCTGGCCTCCGCCGAGCCGGTCATTGGCGTTGCCGCGCCGCTGACCGGGCCGATGGCCGTCATCGGCCAACAGCTGGCCGACGGCGCGCGGCATGCCGCTATCCGGGGCACGGTGCCGATCGAGATCGTCGACGATGCCTGCACGCCGGAGGGCGGCAAGGCGGCGGCCGAGACGTTCCTGGCGCGCAAGGTCGCCATCGTCATCGGCTTTGCATGCGTGGAGGCCGTGGAGGCCGCCCTGCCCCTGTTGTCGGCGTCTTCGATCCCGGTGATTTCGCCGGTAATCCGCGCCGCGCACCTTACCGACGGGCGGAAAAAATCCGGCCATCTGTTCTTTCGGCTGGCGCCGCGAGGCGATGACGAGGCGGCGGCGATGGCGTCAATGATGAAGTCGCGCTGGACCGACCGGCATTTCGCCATTCTTGATGACGGAACGCTGGCCAGCCGCGATTTCGCCGAGAGTTTCCGCCTGCGCATGGAGGAAGCCGGGCTGAAGCCGGCCCTGGTGGAATCCTATCGCCCGGCGATCGCCAACCAGGTCGGCCTCGTGCGCCGGGTCGCGCGCGCCGGGGCGACCCACGTGCTCGTTTCCGGGGACCGCGACGACGTGGCCGTGATTGCCCGC
>JBATNB010000010.1:0-8039 GCA_049290135.1 Rhizobiaceae bacterium | reverse complement strand
GGCACCACCACCATGGCGCGCGTCGGCCCGCGCGCGGCCACTTCGTCACTGTGCTTGTCGTGGCTCAAGGGGACGCTTCCGCCCTGCCCTCAACGGGCGTTCAGCCTTCGCGCGCCGCTTCCTCGCTTTCGAACATCTGCAGAGGCTGGCTCGGCATGATGGTCGAAATGGCGTGCTTGTAGACGAGTTGGGAATGACCATCGCGACGCAGAAGCACGCAGAAGCTGTCGAACGACGTGACCACGCCGGTCAGCTTGACGCCGTTGACCAGGAAGATCGTCAGCGGGTTCTTTGTCTTGCGGACGGTATTGAGAAACTGGTCCTGGAGGTTCTGCGAGCGCTCGCCCATTTTCTTGTTCCGTTATTGGACCGCATCCCCATGCAGTCGGTTTCGCCGAGGGGAACCCCGACGCCGCAACAAACCCGGCGATTTCGGCCGATACCCCCGAAATTGCGGTATCAGGCTTGGGTGTGTTCCGCAATGTCAAAAAAGTGCTTGCGCAGCGACAATGCAACCATGCCGGGATGACCATTGGCCACGGTGTGACCATCAATGGTGACAACGGGCATCACCACGGTGGTAGCGGCGGTGATGAAGGCCTCGCGGGCATGCTGCGCCTCTTCGACGGAGAAGGCGCGCTCCTCGACCTTCAGGCCGAGGCTCGCCGCCACGTCGAGCAACGTGGTGCGGGTCACGCCGCGCAGAATGCCGAACTCGGCCGGCCGCGTGACGAGCGTTCCGTCCGCAGTGACGATCCACGCATTGGTCGCCGCCCCCTCCTTCACATAGCCGTCGGCATCGACGAACCAGGCCTCGGCGGCGCCGACAAGCCTGGCCTGCTGCCTGGCCAGGACGTTCGGCAGGAGGCCGACGGTCTTGATGTCGACCCGGTCCCAGCGATTTTCCGGCACGGTGATGACGGCGATGCCCTTCTCGGCGCGCGCCTGCGCGGCGGCGGGGCTGGTCCGTTTCGCCGTGATCACCAGCGACGGGCGGACACCGGCGGGAAAGACATGGTCGCGCGGGGCCACGCCGCGCGTGACCTGCAGGTAGATCATGCCGTTGACGACGCGGTTGCGGCGCACGATCTCGCGGATGACAACCACCAGCGCGTTGCGGTGCATCGGCCAGTCCATCGCCAATTCGCGCAGCGACCGGTCGAGCCGGTCGAGGTGGCGCGTCATGTCGACGATGACGCCGCGGGCGACTTCGCACACTTCGTAGACGCCGTCGGCGAACTGGTAGCCGCGATCCTCGACATGTACGAGCGCGGCGTCATGCGCCCGATAGCGGCCGTTGACGTAGGCGATGCGCAGCATGGTGTCCCCCGGGGTGCCGATGGCCCGCCCTAGCCCAAGCCGCCGCGCCCTGCAATCGGCATCATACGCCGAGCGACTTCAGCTTGCGGTGAAGCGCGGAGCGTTCCATGCCGACGAATTCGGCGGTGCGCGAGATGTTGCCGCCGAAACGGTTGATCTGGGCGATCAGATACTCCTTCTCGAACAGCTCCCTGGCCTCGCGAAGCGGCAGGGCCATGATGTGCTGGTCGGACTGCGTCGGGGCGCGCGGCATCATCTCGCCGATCTCGGCGGGCAGCATGTCGGCGGTGACGGCGGTCTCGGGGTCTTCGGCGCGGGTCAGGATCATCAGCCGTTCGATGTTGTTGCGCAACTGGCGCACGTTTCCCGGCCAGGAGTGCGCCTGCAGGACCGCCATCGCATCCTCGGCCAGACGGCACCGCCGGATGCCGGCCTGGCGCGATATCTGCTCCATGAAATGCTCGATGAGCAGCGGAATGTCCTCGCGACGTTCCGAAAGCGACGGCACCATCACCGGAACCACGGCAAGCCGGTGATACAGATCCTCGCGGAAACGGCCGTCGGCGATCATCGCCTCGAGATTCTGCGCCGTCGATGCCAGGATGCGGACATCGACCTTGACGCGCTTGGCACCGCCGACGCGCTCGAACTGCTGATCGACCAGGACGCGCAGGATCTTGTTCTGGGTCTCGCGCGGCATGTCGGCGACTTCGTCGAGGTAGAGGATGCCGCGATGGGCTTCCTCTAGCGCCCCGACCTTGCGGTCGGTGCCGTTCGATTCCGACCCGAACAGCTCGATCTCCATGCGCTCGGGCGTGATCGCGGCGGCGTTGAGGGTGACGAACGGCCCGTCGGCACGCGTCGATCCGGCATGGATGGCGCGGGCGACGAGTTCCTTGCCAGAACCGGACGGACCGAAAATCAGGATGCGGCTGTTGGTCGGCGCCACGCGGTCGATGGTCTGGCGCAGCTGGTTCAGCGCATGCGAGGCGCCGATCAGTTCGAAACTGTCGGCCGAGCGCTTCTTCAGGTCCTGCACTTCCCGCCTGAGGCTGGACGTCTCCAGCGCCCGGTCGGCGACGAGGATCAGGCGATCGACCTTGAAGGGTTTCTCGATGAAGTCGTAGGCGCCGCGACGGATGGCGGCGACGGCGGTCTCGATGTTGCCGTGCCCGGAAATCATGACCACGGGCAGGTCCGGGCTGATGCGCTTGAACTCTTCGAGCAGCTCGAGGCCGTCGAGCCGCGAGCCCTGCAGCCACACGTCCAGGAACACCAGCCGCGGCAGGCGTTCGGCGACCGCCTGCAGCGCGGAATCGGCGTCCCCGGCGGTGCGTGTTTCGTGGCCCTCGTCCGACAGGATCCCGGCGACAAGGTCGCGGATGTCGGCTTCGTCGTCGATGATGAGGATGTCAGCTGCCATTCATGCCACCTTCGGACCCGTTGCCGCCCGGCCTTGGCGTTCCCTTGCCGGGGACGCCGACCGGCAGCACGATGCGGATGAGCGCGCCCCGCCCGCCGAAGAAATCCGCCGGCGCATCGTGGAGTTCGATGCGGCCGTCATGGTCCTCGACGATCTTCTTGACGATGGCGAGGCCAAGGCCGGTCCCCTTCTCGCGGGTCGTCATGTAGGGCTCCAGCAGCCGGTTGCGGTTTTCCCGCGGCAGGCCGCGCCCGTTATCGACGATGTCGACGACGAAACCGTTGCCCTCGCGCCGGCAGGCGACCCGTACCGCACCCTCCCCGCGCAATGCCGGATCGAGCGCGTCGATGGCCTCGGTGGCGTTCTTGATGATGTTGCCGAACGCCTGGCCGAGCAGGCGATTGTCGAACTGGCCGACCAGCGGTTCATCGCCGAGATCGCGCGAGAACGCGATGTCCGAGCGCCCGACCTCGATGAGGAAGGAGGCTTCCCGCAGCGTGTCGCGCAGGTCCACCGGCTCCATCGTCGGCTTCGGCATGCGCGCGAAGGCGGAAAACTCGTCGACCATGCGCCCGATGTCGCCGACCTGGCGGATAATGGTGTCGGTGCACTGGTCGAAGACCTCGCGGTCCTCGGTGATGGTCTTTCCGTAGCGCCGGCGGATGCGCTCCGCGGCCAGCTGGATCGGCGTCAGCGGGTTCTTGATCTCGTGGGCGATGCGGCGTGCGACATCGGCCCAGGCGGAGGAACGCTGGGCGACGACCAGGTCGGTGATGTCATCGACGGTAACGACGTAGGCGTGCTCGTCGGAGGAATCGGACGGGGATTCCAGCGTCACCTGCACATTGAACACGCGTTCGGCGCCGGCCCGCCAGAAGGCGACCTGCTCGCGGTGCACCGGCTTGTCGGCCGAACGGGCGATCTCGAACACCCGTCCGACATGCGGCAGCAGCA
Source organism: Rhizobiaceae bacterium (assembly GCA_049290135.1). GTDB lineage: Bacteria > Pseudomonadota > Alphaproteobacteria > Rhizobiales > Rhizobiaceae > JADJTR01. Next base: position 4,342 of record JBATNB010000010.1, on the reverse strand, counting down.
CGGCCAGCCGCGAGCCCACGGCCTCCGATGACGGCAGCGCCAGCATCTGCTCGGCCGAGCGGTTGACAATGGTGATCGTGCCGACATCGTCGACGCCGACAACGCCGGCGGTGACACCCGACAGCACGGCTTCCGAGAAACGCCGCCGGTCGTCGATCTGGTCCTTGGCGGCGAGCAGTTCATTGCGCTGCGACTTCAGCTGCATGATCATCTGGTTGAAGGTGTCGCCAAGCTGGGCGACGTCGCCATCCGATTGCCGGACCGGCACGGCCACGTCGAGATTGCCGGTGGAGACCTCGCCGGCGGCGCCGATCAACTGGCGGATCGGCCGCACCAGGCGGTCGGCCACGGCGATGCCGGTCCAGATCGCCGACAGCACCACGATCAGGGTGAGGCCGAGATAAAGCAGCGCGAACGCGATCTGCGTCGGCGTGCGATTGACCTCGAGGTCGGAATATTCGGCGGCGTTGGTGGTGACGATCTGGCGCGCCTTGATCACATCCGGGTCGACGAAGCGGATGGCGTAGAGAAACAGCTGCTCGCCGGAATCCCGGATGTCCTTGAGCTGGATGATCGAGCCCATCATGTTGCGGATGCGCGGCTCGATCAGCACGGGCAGCCCGTCGGAGGCCTTTTCCACGGCTTCCCGCGGCGCTTCGGGAAACGACGCGGGATCGATGTCGCGCATCGTCATGATCGACCTGCCGGCGCCATTGATAAGCGCGGCGTAGGACAGCGCCCTGCCCTTGGCCTGCTCGGTCAACAGGTCGCGGAAACCGCCGCGGTCGAGGCTGTAGACGGCGCGCGCACTGTCGAGATCGGTCGCCATCGACAGGGTCGTGCCCTGCAGGCTGCGGGCGTTCTCGATGATGTAGGCCTCGGCGATCGACAGCGACGACTGCACGATCTGCTTGGTCTCTGTGGCGAACCAGCGATCGAGACCGACTTCGAGCGTCAGCGACGCGGCAATGGCGACGACGATGGCGGGAATGCCGGCGGCGGCGGAAAACAGCGTGACGATGCGCACATGCAGGCGCGCGGCGGCGCGGCCGGTACGCCTCGCTCTGAGGATCCGGTGGATTTCGCGCCCGATCAGCGCCGACAGGAGCAGGATGAAGCCGGCGTTGAGCGCAATGAGGGCCATCGTCACCGCGCCGCGCGGCTGGATCGGCGTCAGCCCCATGAGGATGACGAACGAGATCACGGCCGTGACGAGCGCGGCGACGACCGCGAGAATGCCCGGAAGCGCCAGCAGGCGCTGTCCTTCCTTCGGCATTGCTTCGTCAGGGACGTCCGGCGCGACGATGGCGTCGACGATGCCCAGACTCATGGTTCAAGACCCGGGTTCATGCGTGGCAATCATGCAACGCATTGTGGCAACAATGCAACAATCCGGCCGCGAGGCGGCGTTCAACTGCTCGGGCGGGCGGTGCGATACACGTTGACGCCGAGTTCCCTGATCTTCTTGCGCAATGTGTTTCGATTGAGGCCGAGCAGTTCGGCGGCGCGAATCTGGTTGCCGCGCGTGGCCGTCATGCAGGCAATGATGAGCGGACGCTCGACCTCGGCAAGAATGCGATCGTGCAGGCCAGGCGGCGGCAGCGCATCGCCGAACGACATGAAATAGCGGTGAAGCCAGGCTTCCGTCGCGCCCGCGATCGTCGCCTCGCCCGTTTGCGCATCCACCGATGCCGGCGAGGCCTCCCCCGTCGACAGTTCATGCGCGACGATCTCGGCGGAGATTTCATCCTGCGGATAGAGCGCGGCCAGTCGCCGGACCAGGTTCTCCAGTTCGCGGACATTGCCCGGCCAGGCATGGCGGCGCAGGATATCGATGCCCTCCGCGACGATGCGCTTGACCTGCAGACCCTCCTTCTCGGCTCGGGCGAAGAAATGGCGCACCAGGTCCGTGATGTCCTCGCTGCGCTCGCGCAGCGGCGGCAGGCGCACGGGCACGACGTTCAGCCGATAGAACAGGTCCTCGCGGAACAGGCCCTGATTGATGGTCTGGCGCAGGTCCTTGTTGGTGGCGGCGATGATGCGCACGTCGGTGCGGATCGGGGTGCGGCCGCCGACGGTGGTGTATTCGCCCTGCTGCAGCACGCGCAGCAGACGCGTCTGCGCGTCCATCGGCATGTCGCCGATCTCGTCGAGAAACAGCGTGCCGCCCTCGGCCTGCTCGAAGCGGCCGGCGGCGCGCTGCTGGGCGCCGGTGAAGGCGCCCTTCTCGTGGCCGAAAAGCTCCGATTCGATCAGGTCGCGCGGAATCGCGGCCATGTTGATGGCCACGAACGGCCCGTTCCGGCGCTTGCCATATTCGTGCAGCGCGCGGGCGACCAGTTCCTTGCCGGTTCCCGATTCCCCCGAGATCATCACCGTCAAATCCGTCTGCATCATGCGGGCGAGCATGCGGTAGATGTCCTGCATGGCCGGCGAACGGCCGACCAGCGGCATCGGCTCGGCCTGCTCCTCCGCGCCCGGGGTGCGGATCGGGCGCTTGGGCTCGGCCAGCGCCCGCGTGACGATGCCGAGCAGTTCTGTCAGATCGAACGGCTTGGGCAAATATTCGTAGGCCCCCTTCTCGGAGGCGCGGATCGCCGTCATGAACGTGTTCTGCGCACTCATGACGATGACCGGCAGGTCGGGGCGCGCCTTCTTCATGCGCGGCAGGAGGTCAAAGGCGTTCTCGTCCGGCATGACCACGTCGGTGATGACGAGATCGCCATCGCCGGCGGCGACCCAGCGCCACAGCGTGGCCGCGTTCGAGGTGACGCGCACCTCGTGCCCGGCGCGTGACAGGGCCTGGCTCAGCACCGTGCGGATGGCGGCGTCATCGTCGGCAATCAGGATCTGGCCCCGGCTCATGGTCATGCCTCGTCGGGATTGGCCGGCCCGGCGGGGTCGCCCTTGAAAGCCGGCATCAGGATACGGAAGGTGGCGCCGCGCGCGGTGGAATCGCACTCGATGACACCGCCATGATTGCCGATGATCTTGGCCACGAGCGCCAGCCCGAGGCCCGAACCGTTCGGCTTGGTGGTGATGAAGGGATCGAACAGGATCGGCTTCAGATCGTCCGGCATGCCCGGTCCGTTGTCGCGGACGACGAACTCCAGCGGCAGGGTGACCCGATCCTGGCTGCCGGGCACGGAAAAGCGGATGCCGGGGCGGAAGGCGGTCGACATGACGATCTCGCCGCCCGGCGCCGGGCCGATCGCCTCCACCGCGTTCTTGACGAGATTGAGGAACACCTGGACGAGCTGGTCGCGGTTGGCCAGCACCGGCGGAAGCGACGGATCGTACTCGGCCACGAAGCGCACATGGCGGCCAAAGCCGTTCTGCGCCACCGCCTTCACGTGATCGAGCACGACATGGATGTTGAGCGGCCGGCGCTCCAGCGGCCTATCATCGGAAAAGACCTCCATGCGGTCGACAAGCTTGACGATGCGGTCGGTCTCGTCGGTGATCAGGCGTGTCAGCGCGCGGTCGTCATCATTGACGGAGGTTTCCAGCAGTTGCGCGGCGCCGCGAATGCCCGACAGCGGGTTCTTGATCTCGTGCGCCAGCATGGAGGCAAGGCCGGAGACGGACCGCGCCGCGCCGCGATGGGTCATCTGCCGGTCGATCTTGTCGGCCATGGTGCGTTCCTGCAGCATGACGACGACGGACTGGGTGCGGTCCGGGGTCGGGGCGCAGTAGATGTCGACGACGCGCTCCTGGCCGAGGCGCGGCGAGGACAGGTCGACGCGATACTCATTGACCGGCGAACGGGCATCGCGCACCTGCTCGATGAGTGTCAGCAGCGGCGAGCCGAACGGCAAGTAGCTCGACAGCCTGTTGCGCGCCAGGATCGACGCGCTCGACCCGAAGAATGCCTCGGCATCGGCATTGGCGAAGGCGATGGTGCCGTCCGGCGTGACCATGATGACCGGGTGGCGGATGCTGTTGAGGACCAGCAGGGACAGGTCCGCCGGCGGGTTGGCGCTCATGCCATGACGCTCCGGGAAACGGCGGCACGGCGTTCGCCGTGTGCAAGGATGTCGTGCATGACCGCCATCACGTGCGAAGGGTCCCCCGAAGCCAGAACGGCAGTGCGGGCGTCGGCCCCGGCCGAAGGCGCCAACCTGTCCAGGTACCAGCCCAGGTGCTTGCGGGCATGGCGCAGGCCCCGTTCCCTTCCGTAATGGATCAACATTTCCTCATAATGCTCTGTAATATAGTCGATAACCTCATCAGAATCAGGAATGGTGTCGGCCGCTGCCCCGGCCACGTCACCGGGAAGCCAGGGCTGGCCGCGGGCGCCGCGCCCGATCATGGCCGCGTCCGCTCCGGTTACGGCCAGGGC
>JBATNB010000009.1:0-6560 GCA_049290135.1 Rhizobiaceae bacterium | reverse complement strand
GGGCTCCGGCCTGAGCGAGGTTTTCGGCGCCCGAGGCGATGGCGATCGGCAGCTTCGTCAGCCGCTCGATGGCGCGCATCAGCGGCAGGTCATCCTTCGACACCAGCGCGATCGCCTCGCCTTCCGCGCCGGCACGGGCGGTGCGGCCGATGCGGTGCACATAGCTCTCGGCAACCTCCGGCAGATCGTAATTGTAGACGTGGGTGACGCCGGGAATGTCGATGCCGCGCGCCGCGACATCGGTGGCCACGAGCACGCGGACCTCGCCATCGCGGAACGCCTTGATGGCGCGCTCGCGCTGGCCCTGGCTCTTGTTGCCGTGGATCGAGGCGGCGGAGAATCCGTGCGCGACGAGCACCTTCATCAGCTTTTCCGCGCCGTGCTTGGTGCGGGCGAAGACGAGCGACAGGGCTTTCGGGCGCTCCGAAAGCAGCGTCCTGAGCAGGTCCTGCTTGTTGCGCTGGCCGAGAATGTGCGCCGACTGGGTGACCTTGTCGGCGGTGCGGCCGGACGGGGTCACGGAAACCTCGACCGGATCGGTGACGTAGGCGCGCGAGAGATCGGCGATGGCCTTCGGCATGGTGGCAGAGAACAGCAGGGTCTGGCGCGGCGTGCCCAGCATGGCGGCGATGCGGCGCAGGGCATGGATGAAGCCGAGATCGAGCATCTGGTCGGCCTCGTCAAGCACGAGGAACTTCACCTCGCGCAGGCTGACGGCCTTGCGTTCGGTCAGGTCGATGAGGCGGCCGGGAGTGGCGACAAGGATGTCGGCGCCGCGCATCAGCGCCTGGATCTGCACATTGATCGAGGCGCCGCCGACCACCGAGACGATCGACAGGCGCGACCCCTTGGTGAAGGCTTTCAGGTTGGCTGCGATCTGGTTCACCAGTTCGCGGGTCGGCGCCAGGATCAGCGACTTGGCGGTCTTCGGCAATGGCCGCGTGTGGCCGGCGGCAAGCCGTTCGGCCAGGGGAAGGCCGAAGGCGGCGGTCTTTCCGGTGCCGGTCTGCGCCAGGCCGACAAGGTCGCGGCCGGCCAGAACGTGCGGGATCGCCTCGCGCTGGATCGGCGTCGGCTCGGCATAGCCGAGCGTGGCGATGGTGTGGAGCGTGTGGGCGGAAAGCCCGAGGTCGGAGAATTTCGTCAAGACAAAGACTTTCGTCGTCCGCGGCCTCATGCCCGGACGTCATGACCGGCACCCCGCCTTCGGGCGGGCGCGAACGGTCGTGCGGTTGCGGACGGCGCATCGGCGTCGGGCGACGTGCCCTGGCCTGCCCATCCGGCAAGAACCCCGCGTGAAATGGGAACTTGGGAAGTCGGCGCCGGTGATCCCGGCATTTTCTTCTTTCGACGGCACGGGGATCGGATTTCTCCGCCCCGGAAACCCCCTTTTCCAAAGGGTGAACCCGCTGCTCACGCGGCAGCGACAGGCCGTGCACGGCTCATATCGGCGGCAATGGCGGCAAAGTCAAGGCGTTGGCGGAAACGGCGCCTAACTCGTGGCCGTCAACCGGTCGAGATAGGCGTCGGAATCGTCGATGGAAAATTCCACCCACATCGGCAGGTGATCGCTCAGGCGATAGGTGCGCCAGTCGCGGAACGAGCGGCCGGGCTTGGCGGCGCGGTCGCCATCGTAGAGCGCGGCGTCGGCCTCGCGGAATACGCACTCGAACGGATCGAACACGCCGGCGCGGCCGGTCGGCTTCAACGCCTGCAACGTCTTGTAGTAGGCGATCTGGTCGTAGTGCTTGTCCTTGCCGACATTCGAGCCGGGAATGGACTGCAACTCGTCGGGCACCCGGAATCCGGCCTTGGTCAGCGCTTCCATCGTCACGTCGTCGCGGTTGAAGATGTTGAAATCGCCAAGGAGGATGAGGTTGTCGCGGGAGGGCTTGCCGCCGGGCTCGTAGACGTTGGCAGCGGAAAAGCCGCCGGCCGATCTGGCGATGGTCCGTCCGAGCTGTTCGATCTCGGCAAGGCGGCGCGGGTCGACGGCGATGCTTTCGCCGTAATAGATGTGCACCGTCACCAGGGTGAGATAGGCCCAGCCGGCGCGGAACCCGGAGATGTAGGGCGAGCGGGCGAACTGGATCGGCGCATCGGCGCCGGCCGTCTCCTTCGGCAGCACGAGTTCGGCGGCAAGCCCGGTGAACTCGATCTTGCGCCGGTCATAGAGAAAGGCCATGCGCTCGGAATTGCCGGAGCGGCCGAGCGTCACGTCGGTGACGAGATAATCCCATGACGGGCCGAGCAGCTGGCGCACGCGCTGCAGCGCGTAGAGGCTTTCGCGCACTTCCTGGATGGCGACCAGATCGAAGCGGTCGATGATCTCGGCGATGTAGTGATAGCACTCCTGGTCGCGCCAGCCATACTTGCCGGAATCGAACTCGCGGATGTTCCAGGTCGCCAGCAGCAGCGTATCGTTGGCGGTCTTTGCCGGGATGGCCTGCGGACCGCTGCGAAAGGCGGCGCGCAGCGATTTCAGCCCGTTGACGATGCGGGCGCGACGTCCCGGCTCGACCGATTTCAGCGAGGCGTAGAACGGCATGGCGACTCCTCCGGGAAACGCGGCATCTGCCCCTTGTCAGTCGCCGGCCGCGGTCACGGCCGCCATGCGCCCGGATGCGCCGTTCAGCGCGCCGGTTTCTCGTTCTTGCCGAAGAACCACAGGATGAGAATGGCGCCGAGCGCGGCGACCACGAGATTGCCGAGGAAGCCGAAGTAGGAAATGCCGACCACCCCGGCGAGCGTGCCGCCGACGAAGGAGCCTGCGACGCCGACGAGGATGTTGGTCATGAGCCCGTGGTCGCGGTTCATGGCGCGTTCGGCGAACCAGCCGGCCAGAAAACCGATGACCAGCATGCCGAGAAACCCGACACCCGGCATTCCGAGCAACCCCAATGACTGGTCCATCCTGTCCTCCTGTCCGCCAATGCGGCGTCAGCACTGATGCGAATAGTTGAACACCAGCGTGTCGGTCGTCCTGCGGCCGGTCGGCTGGCATTCCTCATGGACTTCGCGGGTCCCGCTGACGGTCACCCGCGTCTGCTTGGCATTGACCGGTCCTTCGACCGCGTATTCCAGCGGCGATCCCGGGCAATATCTGGAGAATACCCGCGCTGTCCCGGAATACCAATTGCCCGACTTCACGCCGTCAAACAGCAGCGTCCCCTTGCGTACGCCCGCCGCGGCGAGCGAGGCCTTCGGCTTCTCGTAGTAGAACCATCGATCGTTGCCGCTCGCCTTGAGGCGGACGAGCGAACCATTGTGGGTCCAGCAGGAATCGGCAAGCGCCGTCGACACCGGCGCCAGCGCCAGGCCAACCAGCAGGACCAGACCGGCAAATCGTTTCATGGCCAGGCACTCCTTCACGCGATCATGCGGGCCAGAAGCACGATCACGATCGCGCCGATGGCGGCCGTGACGATCTGGCTGACGAGTGGATTGGTGATGCCGAGGTTGATGCCGAGCCATGACAGCAGGAAGCCGCCGGCGTAGGCGCCGATCACGCCGGTGACGAGGTAGCGCAGCAACCCGCCGCCGCCGACCACGAATGAGGCCAGCCATCCCGCGGCAAGGCCGATGAGCAGGAAAACCACCAAAGCCCTGATGTCCATGAAGAGACTCCCTTCCGGCCGGCACAGGGACGGACAATAGGCGAAAAACCGGCGCGCGTCATCGGTCGCGCGCGCCGATCTTGGCGGCCGGCGCGCCTATTTGTCCCTGGCGCCGTGCAATCCGTCGTCGGCCTGGCCAAACGCCCCGGCGCGCTGCATCTTCACGGCGTTGACCAGGCTTCGCGCCGCGTTCCTCACCTCGGTCTGGAACCCTTCGTCGGCGTCGAGGTCGCGGTGGCTGGTGGCGTAGGGCTGGTAATAGCCGACATAGGCGCCCACCGTCGCCTTGTGCGCCGCCTTGATCAGGCCGAGGTCCTCCATCCAGTCGGTCAGGATTCGGCGGAGGTTCTCCACGCCGGCGGCGTCGCCATGCACGGCGACGGCGAAGACCCGGCCGGCGAGATGGCGGGGATAGTCCCAGCCCTTCAATTCCAGTTCCTTGGCCTTCGCCGGGTTCTTGCCGCCGGTGGTCGTCGGGTCGGGGTTCCCGCCATCGGCGCAGACCAGCCGGTCGATCATCAGCTTCAGGCCGCTCGGCGCCTGATACCAGTTGACCGGGGTGATGATCATGACGCCATGGGCGGCTACCCATTTGGGGTAGATCTCGTTCATCCAGTCATTGACCTGCCCCATGGCGAAGTTCGGGTAGCAGGAGCACGGCCAGTGACACAGGGGCTGCGCCGTCGAGACACAGGCCTTGCAGGGATAGATGATGCGGCCATATTCGGACGCGAGGCGCGAAAGATCGAGGATTTCGCAGCTGAACCCGGTCTCGCTTTCCACGATCGCCCGCGCCATTTCGGCCAGCCGCCAGGTCTTCGACATTTCGCCGGGGCAACTCTGGTCGGAGCGGGCCGAGCCGTTGACGATCAGGATGCGCGAGGGTGCGTCCGGGTCGTCATGGCGGGCCTGCGCGTCGCGGATCGCCTGGCGCGCCGCGAGCCACTCGACCGGGAGAAGCGCCAGCGGATCGGCGAAGCCGGCGCCGCCGACGGATTTGCGCGGATTCTTGTGGTATTCGTCATAGGCGATCCAAGCCGCGTCGATGATGCGCGCGATGTCGCCGTCGAGACGGTCGAAATCCGGATCGAAAAAGCGGTCGCGGAACCTGGCCGCGAACTCGTCCTTCGTCAGTTGCACGCTCGGCATGCCCTTGCGGACATCGACATCGGTCATGGCCGTTCCCCCCCTGTCATGCCATGGACCGTAGGGGGCCGGCCGGTCGCGGCCCAATCACATGTATTTCAATTGGGCGGCGCGGGCCCTCACGCTCAGGCGTTCAGGACCCGCCCGTAGGCGTCAAGCACGCTTTCCTTCATCATCTCCGACAAGGTCGGGTGCGGGAAGACCGTGTGCATCAGCTCCTCCTCGGTCGTCTCCAGGTTCATGGCGACCACAAAGCCCTGGATCAGCTCGGTCACTTCCGCGCCGACCATGTGGGCGCCGAGAAGCTGGCCGGTTTTCCGGTCGAAGATGGTCTTGACCAGACCCTGGTCCTCGCCGAGCGCGATAGCCTTGCCGTTGGCGGCGAACTGGAAGCGGCCGACGCGCACGTCATGGCCGGCCTCCCTGGCCTTCGCCTCGGTCAGGCCGACCGAAGCGACCTGCGGATGGCAATAGGTGCATCCAGGAATCTTGCCCTTGTCGAGCGGATGCACCCCGGGCAAGCCTGCGATCTTCTCGACGCAGATGACGCCCTCGTGCTCGGCCTTGTGGGCAAGCATCGGCGGTCCGGCGACATCGCCGATGGCATGGATGCCGGCGACATTGGTGCGCCCGTAGCCGTCGACGACGACGCAGCCGCGATCGGTCTTCACGCCCAGCGCCTCAAGCCCGAGCCCCTCGATGTTGCCCTGCACGCCGACGGCGGAAATCAGCCGGTCGGCCTCGATCACCTCCGTCTTGCCGCCCTTCATGTCCACCGTGGCGCGGATCGAGCCGGCGAGTTTCTCGACCTTCACGACCTTGGCCTCGGTGTGGATCCTCAGCCCGGATTTTTCCAGTTGCCGGCGGGCGAAGGCGGAAATCTCGGCGTCCTCGACCGGCATGATCGTCGGCATCAGCTCGACCACGGTCACCTCGGAACCCATGGCGTTGTAGAAGCTGGCGAACTCGATGCCGATGGCGCCCGACCCCATGACCAGCAACCGCTTCGGCAGGTCCCGCGGCACCATCGCCTCGAAATAGGTCCAGATCAGCGCCCCGTCCGGCTCGATGCCGGGCAGCGCGCGCGGACGGGCGCCGGTGGCGACGATGATGTTCTTCGCCGTGTAGGTGCCCTCGCCCAGAACCCCCTTCGGCGCCGGATGCTGCGGCTGCATCGCCGTCTTCGTCGGCCTGGCGACGACGATCTCGTTCGGCTTCGTCAGCTTCGCTTCGCCCCAGATGACATCGACCTTGTTCTTCTTCATCAGGAAACCGACGCCGCCATTGAGGCGTGCCGAAACGCCGCGCGAGCGATCGACGACGGCCTTCAGGTCCGCCGTGATCGCGCCCTCGATGCTCAGGCCGTAGGCCTTGCCGTGCTCGGCCAGGTGCTTGACCTCGGCCGAGCGCAGCAGCGCCTTGGTGGGGATGCAGCCCCAGTTGAGGCAGATGCCGCCGAGATGCTCGCGTTCGACGATGGCCGTCTTCAGGCCGAGCTGGGCGGCGCGGATGGCGGTGACATAGCCGCCGGGCCCGGAGCCGATGATGATGAGGTCGTAGTCGGCCATGGTCTTTCCCTCAGGACTTGGTGTTTTGCGGTTCGCGGCGGCTTGCCGGCGGTTGGCGGTTGTTAACGGCCGGATGCCATGCTTGCGCGGCAACGAAGGGCCGCGTCATGATCGATCCGTTCTCAGTGCTGGAGGCCGTCACGCAGGCGCTCGGGCTTGGCCCGGGCATGACGGCGGCGTTGTTCCTGGCCGGCGGGCTCGCGGTGGCACGGTCGGTGACGCTGGTGAT
>JBATNB010000008.1:0-4016 GCA_049290135.1 Rhizobiaceae bacterium | reverse complement strand
GCCGTGCTCATCGGCGCTGCGGCGCGCAAGGGCGAATGCCGTTACCGCACGTCGACGGGCCGGATCTACGTCGCGAAGTGTCCGGCCGGCTACTACTGAGCCGGCGTCGGCGGCACCTCCCGCGGTTCAATCGTCGGTCGACAACGCGCCGGGGCCCGGCATGGCCCCGTGCGGGCACTTGCCTGCGATGATCATGCCGAGCACCTCGTCCTTGGTTACGTCCTCGATCCTGGCCGTGCCCACGACCTGCCCATTTTTCATCACGCAGATGCGGTCGCACAGATCGAACACGTTGTGAATATCGTGTTCGATCAGGAAGATGCCGATGCCTTCCGCCTTGAGCTGCTTGATCAGTTCGCCCACCTGGTGGGTTTCCTGCGGGCCAAGCGCCGCGGTCGGTTCATCCATGATCAGGATGCGTGCGTTGAAGTGGATGGCACGCGCGATCGCCACGGATTGCCTCTGGCCACCGGACAATTTGACGACCGGCTCCTTGAAACGACGGAAGTTCGGATTGAGGCGGAACATGACCTTTCGGCATGCCGCTTCCATCGCCACGTCATCCAGTGTCCCGAAACGCGTCTTGAGTTCGCGACCGAGGTAGAGGTTCGCCGCCGCGTCGACATTGTCGGCGAGCGCCAGCGTCTGGTAGATGGTCTCGATCCCCAGAGCCTTGGCATCGCGCGGATTATTGATTGTCACTTCCTCGCCGTTGATGAAGATTTGGCCGTGATCGCGCCGGTAGGCCCCGGACAGGATCTTGATCAACGTCGATTTTCCGGCCCCGTTGTGCCCGAGCAGGCCGACGACTTCTCCCGGATAAAGATCGACCGAAGCGTGGTCGACCGCCTTGATGCCGCCGAACGCGATCGACATGTCGCGCATTTCGATAAGCGGCGGCGTACCGGCAGCAGCCGAATGGCTTGAGGCCCGATGTTCCGTAGCGGATGCCTGTGTCATTTCCGCCTCCCCTTCTAGTGCACGCGGCGCGAATAGAGTTGGTCAAGCCAGACCGCGACGACCAGGACGACTCCGACGACGATGCTCTGGTAGGCCGTTGGCAGGTTCAGGAGCAACATGCCGGAAACGATCGACTGCATGAGCAGGGCCCCGAGCATGGCGCCGTAGATCGTGCCAACACCGCCGGCAAGCGACGTGCCGCCGATCACCGCCGCGGCGATCACGTAAAGTTCGTTGAACAGGCCGAGTGCGTTCGTTGCCGCGTTGAGGCGGGCCGACGAGATGATCGAGGAGATGCCGACGAGCGCACCCATCAACGCAAACACCTTGACGATCATCCACTTGGTATTGATGCCGGCGAGTTCGGCTGCCTCGGGGTTGCCGCCCAGCGCATACACGTAGCGGCCGAACAGCGTCCGGGTGGCGATGAAGGTCATGACCAGCCCGACCGTCAGCGCCACGAGCACGGGAACCGAATAGCCGGTGTAGTAGATCAGGCCTTCCGTGCAGCGGACAACCTTGTCGGCGGCCATGCAGATGGCATCGCCATCACGGTTCTCAACACCAGCCGGAATCGGGACGCCATTGGCCTTGGCGTAGTTTTCGATCAGCTTGAAAGGCCACGGATAGGAATTCATCACCGCGGTCGCACCGATCACGGCACCCCCGCCAAGCGCGATCAGGAATGTTTCCGCCCAGATCGGACGCAGCGGGAAACTGAAGCGCTGCCGCTGTCGACGGCTGTTGATGACGGCGTAGACGATGCCCGCGCAGGCAATCAAGGCAAGTGTCCAGCTCCAGAACGGGCCGATCCAGCTGATCGGTATGCCGCCGCCGAAAATCTCGAATGTCTTGTCCATTGGTGCCACGGTCTCGCCGCGCGCCATGAGGAACGCGAGTCCGCTGTAGGCGATCAATCCGCCGAGCGTGACGATGAAGGCCGGAATCTTGGCATAGGCGGTGAGGAACCCGTTGAACGCCCCAATCGTCGCACCGAGCGCGATCACCGAGACGACACCGAGAATCCAGATCGCCGGATGGCCGACACCAAGCCAGGGGCCGAGCTTGAATACCTGCAGCACCGCGCCGGCGACGGCGACCAGGCTCAACATCGAGCCGACGGAAAGGTCGATCTGCCGCATCACGATGATCAGCACCATGCCGGTCGACATGATGGCGATCGATGAGGTCTGCACCAGCAGGGTCCAGATGTTGCGTGGTGTCAGGAACGATCCGCCCAGGAGCCCGCCGAAATTGCCGCGCAGAATACCGCTGGCGATATCGAAAGCACACCAGATCATGATCAGCGCAGCGATCATGCCGATGGTGCGCACGTCGATCTCGGTGGCTCGGATGAACCTGCGGATTGGTCCCTCCTCCTGGAGCACAGGATTCTGGCTGCTGTTGCCTGGCTTGGACATGCTTTCCTCCCGTGCCTCCCGACTTCGCGGGATCAATTAAGCGAAAGCCGCGCCGCTCTGGCAAGCGGCGCGGCTCTCTTTTGCTTCACGCGCGGTCGATCAGCAGCCCGGAACCGCACCGGCGGCGACACCCGCGCACGCCTGTTCCTTGGTGATGTGGCCGGCGTCGATGGCGACGTTGACATTGTCCTTGGTGATCGGCGTCGGCGCGAGCAGGATGGAGTTCATTTCCACGCCCTTCTTGCCGCCGCTGAACTTGCCGACGCCCGGGATGGCGGCCATGTCGACGCCTTCGGCCAGAGCGTTGGCGGCTTCGGCGGCAACCTTGCCGAGGTCCTTGGCGTTCTTCCACACCGAGACCGTCTGCGTGCCGAGGGCGACGCGGTTGATGGCCGCGAGGTCGCCATCCTGGCCACCGACCGGAATGCCGGACATGCCCTGGGCGGTCAACGCGGCAACGACGCCGGACGCCATGCCGTCATTTTCGGCGCAGACCGCGTCGACCTTGTTGCCGGTCGAGGTCAGGCACTGCTCCATGTTCTTTTGGGCGTTGTCCGGCTTCCAGCCATCGGTGAACGTCTCGCAGACGTTCTTGATCTTGCCGGAATCAATGTCGTCCTTGAGCACTTCCATCATGCCCTGGAACAGGAAGGTGGCGTTCGGGTCACCCTTGTCGCCCTTGATGAAGGCGTAATTGCCTTCCGGCTTCACCTTCTTGATCTCCTGGGCGATGATGCGGCCGACGCCGACATTGTCGAAGGTGATGTAGAGCGCGTTCGGATCCTCGAACTGCACGTCATAGGCGATCGACTTGATGCCCGCGTCGCTGAGCGCCTTGATCGACGGCAGGATCGCGTCGCTGTCGAACGCGACGACCATGACGACGTCCGGCTTCTGCGAGATCAGGCTTTCGATGTCGGCGGCCTGCTTCTGGGCCGAGCCCTGCGCATCGGTCGAGATGTACTTGTTGCCTGCGGCCTCGACAGCGGCCTTGATCGCCGCTTCGTCGGTCTTCCAGCGCTCTTCCTGGAAGGTCTTCCAGGACACGGCGATGGTCTTGTCCTTGGCGTCGGCGATCGACGCATAGGACACCGTGAGGGCAGCGCCCGCCAGCATGGCGGTAACGAACTTCTTCATGAGATACCTCCCTGCGCCCGGATGGGGGCGCGATTGATTCCGGCATGCAGCCGACCGAGAAGCTCTTTTTTCGAGCCTCGAAAAAAATGGTGACGCATCCGGCCACCTGTGTCAATATCCTTTTCAATCAAGCGGTTATTGTGCATTGCAGCAATTTCGTGTGCGATGCAAAGGGGGAGATTGGCAGTGACGTTCATCGCGCGTCACGAGGATATGCGGCGCAACAACCGGCGCCTTGTCCTGTCGGCCCTGCGCCGCGCGGGCATCCTGTCGCGCACCGACATCTGCCAGGCGACCGGGCTGAGCCCGGCCAGCGTCTCCGCTTTCGCCGCCGCGCTGATTGCCGAGGGCGTCCTGATTGCCGACGAGCCGAATTCGGCGGCGCCGGCCAAGCGCGGCCGCCCGCAGACCGCGCTGGCGCTCAATCCCGGCGCGGCCACCGTGCTGGCCGTCATGATGACGGTCAACGAGGTCCGGGCCGCGGTCTTCGACTATGCC
>JBATNB010000007.1:0-6489 GCA_049290135.1 Rhizobiaceae bacterium | reverse complement strand
GGGTTGAGCACGCTGTTGCCGGTGTCAATGACGGCGCGCGGCGTCAGCGCCGCCGCTCCCGGCCCCGATGCGGCGAATGCCGCCGGCCTCGCGAGGAGACCGGCGGCAAGCACAAGCACCGCGCGACGGGTCGGCCTTACTTGCATTGCGCTCCCTGCTTCACCCAGGCAAACAGGATCTGCGTGTTGGGATGGTCGCGGTCCTCGGTCGGGTCGATGCCGGGCGGCATGCGGTCTTCCACCAGATGCTGGAACACGCCGCTCTTGTCCGGATCGCCCGGAATGATGACCTTGGTGGCCTTGTCGACGCCCTTGGCTACGGAGTCGGCGCCGAGCATGACGCCCTCGTAGGACGTCAGGTCCAGTTCATGGAAGCTCGGCGGCTCCTGGTTCGACATGTGGCATTCCGCGCAGGCCGGCGTATCCGGACCGAAAGTGTTCGCCGTCGTGAACAGCTTCTGGATGTTGGACTTGTAATTGTCGTCATTGTTGGCGCCCGCAGCGATCCAGTCCCGGATGGCGACGATCGGCGCGCTGTCGGTCGGAATGTTGAACTGAACGCCGAGCGGCATGCGGTTGTTGCGCAGGCGCCGTCCGAGGATCTCGCGCTTGGGATCCGCGCCGGCCACGAACAGCGCGCGCGCCGGCGCCTCGGTCGAGCCCGCCTTGATGCCGTCGCAGGTCGCCAGGTCGAGGCCGCGATAGCTCTTCGCCGGATCGGACGAGGAGTGGCACACGATGCAGGCCGGTCCCGGGCCGAACGCGTTCGGCGTGCGCATCAGCGTTTCCACGTAGGAATAGGGGATCGGCAGGTTGCGCTTCAGGATGAGTTCGCTCACCGCCGCATGGTCGCCTTCGACGGAAACCTTGCCCTCGCGAATGTCATTGGCAAGCTGGTCGGCGAGGCTGTCGTCGTCGTCCGCCATGGCCACAGGGCCCGAAAGCACCAGCGCCAGCGCCGCGGCGGCAAGTCCCGCCACAAATCGCAACCCGGAGCGTAGGCGTTTGGAATCAGTCGTCGTTCCCAGGAACTGGGTCATTGCGTCCTCCCCGCGTGAATGTCCGCCGCCTCTCCTCAAGCGGCGCATTGCCGATACCTGCCTGGCCGACCCGAACCGGATCCGCGGCGGCAACCGCGGATCCGTCGGGATTCTGTCAGGTGGATTCGCGCCTTCCGTTTCCCGGATGGATGGCGCATGGCGATTAGGCGGCGATCGGCGGCGCGGAACAACGCCCGGGAGGCCGGCGCAGCGCTCGCTGACGCTGCGGATTGCACCGCGGTTTATGGCCTTGCGCCAAAGGTTGATGAGAATAGGCTCGGGCGGTCAGCCGATTGTCATCAAGGGCTGGCCAGAGGGGCGTGCGGGATGAACACTTTCGTTGTCGGCCGACGGTTCCTGGTGGCGGTGGCGGCAATCCAGGTGTTCTGCGGCACTGCCTTCACCATCGACATCCTCTATGAGTCCCATGTCGAATTCTTCAACCATGCGCCGCTGTCGCTGGTGGAAGCCATTCATCTCGGCGTGGAAACCCTCGCGGTGATCCTGCTGTTCTACGGCTTCTGGGCCTCGCAGCGGCAATTGCGCCGGCTGCAGCGCAAGGGCGAGGAAAAGGCCCGGCTGCTGTCCGGGCTGCGCGGGCATTTCGACGAGATCATCGGCGAGCGTTTCGCTGCCTGGGGCCTGTCGGCGGCCGAGCGCGACATCGCGCTCCTGTCGCTGCGCGGCCTGTCGATCGCCGAGATCGGCGCGCTGCGCGACACGCGCGACGGCACCGTCAAGGCGCAGCTTTCGGCGGTCTACCACAAGGCCGGCGTTTCCGGCCGGCCGGAGCTGCTCGCCCATTTCATGGACGAGTTCCTCGACTACGGCGCCACGGAGGAGGGGCTGGCGCCCGACGCCGTTTCGCGTCCGCCCGAACGCGGTGCCGCCGCCTGAAGGCCTCGACGCCAGCTCTTCCTTTCCTTTGCCGCCCGAATCACTACATTGCGGCACAAATGGCGAACGATTTGCCCCTCCCCGACGACGGCCCGCCGCGCCCGTCCGGCATTGCCGCGCGCGCGGTGGCCGCGCGTGCCGGCGGTCCGCGCTATCTCGACGGGCTGAACCCCGAGCAGCGCCGTGCGGTGGAGACCACCGAGGGCCCGGTGCTGGTGCTGGCCGGCGCCGGTACCGGCAAGACCCGCGTGCTCACCACCCGCATCGCCCACATCCTGTCCACCGGCCGCGCCTTTCCCTCGCAGATCCTTGCCGTCACCTTCACCAACAAGGCCGCCCGCGAGATGCGCGAGCGCATCGGCGCGCTGGTCGGCGAGGCGGTGGAAGGCATGCCCTGGCTCGGCACCTTCCATTCCATCGGCGTGAAGATCCTGCGCCGCCACGCCGAACTTGCCGGCCTGCGCTCCGATTTCACCATCCTCGATCCCGACGACCAGATCCGGCTGATGCGCCAGATCATCGAGGCGGAGAACCTCGACGAGAAGCGCTGGCCGGCGCGCCAGTTCGCGCTGCTGGTCGATGGCTGGAAGAACAAGGGGCTCGACCCGGAGGCGATCCCCGAGGGCGATTCGCGCGGCTTCGCCGGCAAGGGCCGAGCGCTCTACGCCGCCTACCAGGCGCGGCTGAAGACGCTGAACGCCACCGATTTCGGCGACCTGCTGATGCACCCGATCCGCATCTTCCGCACCAGTCCGGACGTGCTTGCCGACTACCAGCGCCGCTTCCGCTACATCCTCGTCGATGAGTACCAGGACACCAACACCGCGCAATATCTGTGGCTTAGGCTGATCGCGCAGCGCGCGCGCCCCTCGTCCGCCTCCCCCTCCGCGGCAGGGCAAGCGTTCGCCGACCCGACTGCCCCCTCCGTCGCAGGGCAAGCGTTCGCCGAACCGACTTCCCCCTCCGTGGCAGGGCAAGCGTTCGCGACGAGCGAACGCGCCGGCCCGCGAACGGACGCGGGCGCGGATGCGCACGCGGAAACGAACAACAGCAGCAGATATTCGGCGCAGCCGAATATCTGCTGCGTCGGCGACGACGACCAGTCGATCTACGGCTGGCGCGGTGCGGAGGTCGACAACATCCTGCGCTTCGACAAGGATTTCCCCGGCGCCGCCATCATCCGGCTGGAGCGCAACTACCGCTCCACTTCGCACATCCTGGCCACCGCCTCGCACCTCATCGCCCACAATGAGGGCCGGCTCGGCAAGACCCTGTTCACCGAGGTCTCCGATCCCGACGACCCGCGCGTCAAGGTGCACGCCGCCTGGGATTCGGAGGAGGAAGCCCGCGCCATCGGCGACGAGATCGAGGCGCTGCAGGGCCACCGCCACGCGCTCAACGACATGGCGATCCTGGTGCGCGCCTCGTTCCAGATGCGCGAATTCGAGGAGCGCTTCGTCACCCTCGGCCTGCCCTACCGCGTCATCGGCGGCCCGCGCTTCTACGAGCGCGCCGAGATTCGCGATGCGATGGCGTTCTTCCGCGTCGTGGCGCAGCCGGCCGACGATCTGGCCTTCGAGCGCATCGTCAACGTGCCGAAGCGCGGCCTGGGCGAGGCCGCCGTCCGCCAGATCCACGATGCCGCCCGCGCCTCCGGCCGCCCCATGCTCGCCGCCGCCGCCGATCTCGCCGAAAGCGACGAGATGAAGCCGAAGCCGCGCGCGGCACTGCGCGAGGTGGTGGCCAATTTCGCCCGCTGGCGCGATGCGCTGGAGACCTCGCCGCATGTCGAGCTTGCCGAGACCATCCTGGAGGAAAGCGGCTACACCGCCATGTGGAAGGCCGACCGCTCGGCCGATGCGCCGGGCCGGCTCGACAATCTGAAGGAACTCGTGCGCGCCCTTGGCGACTATGAATCGCTGCGCGCCTTTCTCGAGCATGTCGCCCTTGTCATGGACACGCGGAACGATGGCGGCGAGGACGCCGTCTCCATCATGACGCTGCACTCGGCCAAGGGGCTGGAATTCACCACCGTGTTCCTGCCCGGCTGGGAGGAAGGCCTGTTTCCCCACCAGCGCGCGCTCGACGAGGGCGGCCGCTCGGGCCTTGAGGAAGAGCGGCGCCTCGCCTATGTCGGCCTCACCCGCGCCAGGCGCAACCTGCATCTGTGGTTTGCCTCCAACCGGCGCATTCACGGCCTTTGGCAGTCCACCATCCCGTCGCGCTTCGTCGACGAGCTGCCCGAGGCGCATGTCGAGGTGGTGGAGGCCGGCGGCAATTACGGCGGCTACGGCATCGGCCGGCAGAACCCCTACGGCCAGTCGCGCTTCGACCAGTCGGCCGATGCCTTCCGCGGCGCCTACAATTCGCCCGGCTGGGCCCGCGCCCAGGCCAACCGCTCCGAGGCAACAGCGAAGAACTGGGGCACCCGCTCCGGCCACGCGGTCGAACGCATCGGTTATGGCGAGACCGACAGCGGCTTCGGCGCCGGGCGCGGCTCGGTCAAGGGCCGGCTGATCGACGGCGAACTGGTGGCGAAGTCGGTCTCTGACACCCCGTCGCGCTTTGCCGTCGGCGACCGGGTGTTCCACCAGAAATTCGGCAATGGCGACATCACCGCCATCGAGGGCAACAAGCTGACCATCAGCTTCGACCGCGCCGGCGAAAAGCGGGTGCTTGAAGGGTTTGTGGAGCGGGTGTGAGGGGGGGGATTCAAATAGGAACAATAGCCTGTCTCGCGACTATCAAGTCTCCATGGCCGGAAATCGGAAATTTCTCAACCACAGTATCGCTTCGATAGTTTCTATTTTTCGAAATAAATGGAACAAGCCATTCCTCATTTCGAGTACAAAAGACTATACTTTCCGCTGCGCGAACAATCTGCCGATTCACATCGACAATTTGATTCTTACTATATCTTTCGTACTTCATTCTCAGTTCGGAAAAAGAAAAATCAGTTTTTCGGTTTTTTCTCCCCAATTGCGGGTGAATTCGAATAGCTATGTCGGGCGCAAGTGGTATGGTCTTCGACACGACTCGATGATTATACGACGGTCCAAAAGCGACTGGGAAATCACTCGTCATAAATCCGCTTTTATAATCATCTGCAATCATAACATCCCAATATGCGTTTCCAAGTATATCAATGTATTTTAGAATATTTGCTATTCCGATTGAATGCGGATACATTTCGTCTACACTAATTTGCACAGTTCCGTTTTCAAGCAATTTTCGAAGGGAGGCGTCGCCTAGAGATGTTAGTGGCTCTGGTATTAGCCCTTGATCGTCGATTAATTTTGCCGCAGATTCTACGGATGCTTTGATCGGATTTGTTAGCATTCTTATTCCAGTTGGCGAGCATGTCATGACATAGGCAATGAAGCCGGAAATAGTATATATTGATTCTGCATCAATATTTTTCAGGCGTATTTTATTTACCGCATCATCGTAAGCTGGCTCTATTGTTTTAAGAAATTCTTCTATTATTCTTGGTTCCTTGAAATATAAATTTGTGCTTCCATCCTTTCTTGCGCAAACCGACTTCGATGTAGGGAAGAACAACTCAAGATTAGCTTTTTTAACTCCGACGAGGCGGCCATCTTCTGAATAAAATTTTCTGAGATGTACTTGTGGAACAAAATGATCCAGTGGCATCAAAATTCCCCCTTTGCCTAGATATAGATACATTAACAACAAGAACAACGAGCTTAAATTGTAGAATGCGAATACGTTGGCAGTGCATTGGAATCGCCGCCACCCGCCATCCCTTCTCCCCTTGTGGAAGAAGGTGGATCGTTGCGGAACGCGACGAGACGGATGAGGGGTAGTCAGCCAAAGCCCCCTCTCCGGCCCTTCGACAAGCTCAGGGCCACCTCTCCCCGCAAGCGGGGAGAGGTTGAAAGGGAGCCGCTGGTTCAACCTCGCCCCGCTTGCGGGGAGAGGTGGCGAGCGCAGCGAGCCGGAGAGGGGCTCCTTGAAAAACCTCAGCTCGACGATCTTGCGCTCAATTTCTGATCGCGCTCTATTCAAGGTTGAAGATCGTTCCCACGCCGCCATGCACCCGAAACCCGACGCACTCTCCTTCGCCCGGCAATTGCGCAAGGCCGACAACGACGCCGAAGCGATCATGTGGCTCGAACTGAAAGCGCGGCGGCTCGGCGGGTTCAAGTTCGTCCGCCATTTCCCGATCGGCCCCTATTTCGCGGATTTCCTGTGCCGTTCCGAAAGACTCGTCGTCGAAATCGACGGCGGGCAGCACGCCGAAAGCGCGGCGGATATTCAGCGCAACGCGCTCATGGCCGCCTCCGGCTATGCGGTCCTGCGGTTCTGGAACACGGATGTGTACAAGGAGCGCGATGCTGTGTGCGCGACCATCCTGGCGGCGTTGCACGGGCGGATAACGGGACCGGTCAATGCCGATTTCAAATATGTGCCGAGAGTAAAATAGTCCCCTCTCCGGCCCTTCGACAAGCTCAGGGCCACCTCTCCCCGCAAGCGGGGCGAGGTTGAAAGGGAGCCGCTGGTTCAACCTCGCCCCGCTTGCGGGGAGAGGT
>JBATNB010000006.1:0-3256 GCA_049290135.1 Rhizobiaceae bacterium | reverse complement strand
CCGGGCGCGCGGCATCACCGGAAATGCCGGCCGCGTCCACAATCCGCACACGGCCGAAAACGCACCGTGCGCGGGGCGCACATTCGCGCGCGTTCCGACTTCGGAACAGGAACGCCGCCCACAGGCGCCAGCATCCGGGCCGGGCGCGCGTTCGCGACGAGGGCAAGGCAAGGCCGGACTCGGGACAAGCGGATGCTTGGCGCACCGGAGAAGATGAACCGCGGAACTCCCATGGCATCGGGAACGCAATGGAATCATTGATGTTTCTTCGGAGCTGAGGTCGCGTCGGGCAACTCCGGAAGCCCCGGACGCAACGTGAACACCATGTCAGGAGATATCCGGGACCGCGCAGCCTGCTTCGTCGCATCCGGCGGCGACCGCCGCATCGGTTTCGCTGGTCGCAATGGGTTCGGCCAGAAGCGTTCCGATGATGCTGCCGAGGGTCAGGTCATCGACATGGCCGAAGCGCTGAAAGCGACGCAGGCCCTTGCGGTCGACAACGACCACTGTGGGTGTCCCCTGCATTTCGTAGGCTGTCATCGTCGCCGGAAGACGGCCGTCCTGCCGGTCTATACCGATCGGGAAACCCAGGCGGTATTCATGAGCGAACGCGGCCAGCGCTTCCCGCGTGCCCTGCACCTCATGATGCTCGAAGACCGTATGGAGACCGATGACGGCAACGCGCTCCTCCGGGAACAGCTGGGCGATGCGCTGTGCTTGCGGGAGACCATGCGAGACGCAACCGGGACACAGCATCTGGAAGGCTTCGATCACCAGGACCTTGCCCCGGAAGTCAGGAACATCGAGCGGTCCGGCGCTGTTCAGCCAATCGCTTGTCAGGAGTGGCGGGGCGAGAAGTGGGGACATGGCGACGCCTCCGAAGGATTTGACGTGAACCGGGTTCCGCGAAGCAGAACCGACCCCGGGTTGGATCATGCCGCCCGTTTCAACCGGACAGCCGGCAAATCGACTGGAACGTTCGCTGCGACGTGGCCGATGATCTCCGGATGCCCGCCATCATCCAGGCCGTCGGTCCCGAACGCGGTGACAGCTGCCTCGGCGACTGCCGCGCGATCGCGGCCGAATTCGAGCGCGACGATGGACGCCGCCGGGGTTCGAGCCTCGGCTTGACCGCCGCGGAAGATGAGGCTGGATCAATCCGGTTGACGTGTGTCATAGGTGCCACTCCTTCTCTGTCTGCTTGGAGGGGGTGTTTTGGAGCGGTCCGACGATGGCAGTCGTCGGGCCGCTTCGTCGTTCCGGCGTTACTTCGCGGGAACCACCTTGCCCGGCAGCGACAGGTCGCCCGATGCGACCTTGAATATGTCGGTGACACAGAGAAGCGGCGCATGGAGATTTGCGTTGACCCTGAGTCCGGCGGTCACCCCGTCGAACGAGGCGGTTGCGATTGCGCCGATCTTTTCGAGGGGAATGTGGACCTCGACAACATCGGCGGCCAGGTCGGTCCTGAATTCGGGGCTGTCGATCAGGATCGGCGCACCTGGCCAGGTCTCGGGCAGCCTCGGTTTCGTTCCCTCGGGAATGTCCCTGACCTTGAGGCCGCCGGGGCAAGCCTTGTCCTCGTTGAGAACGACCCAGTGCGGATGCCAGCGGTCCCTGTTCTTTCCGCCGTAGGCCGCATCGTCGAAATCGGGATGGAAGGTGACGGCAAGGGCAACGATGCCCTGATCCCGCTCGAAGCCGACCTCCCAGGAATTGAGCGACGTCGGCCAGACATAGGCATAGACGTCCGAGCCCTCGAACTTCCCGATGGAATTCGGCGTCACCTTTCCCGCATCGGCGCGAACACGCGTGCGGAAGATGGCGTTGCCCTGATCGGTGACGATGCGCGTCTCGACGATGTCGAACGAGGCGTTCACCGCCTCGTTGCCGGCCGCGGTGATTTCGTGCGCGGATACGCTGGTCGCGAGGCAGCAAACTGCCGCCGATGCGAGGCCAAGGCGCCGTGAACTTTCGATTCTCATGGTCGTCTTTTCCTTCTCAGGCTGGTGGTGGGGCTTGGAGGGGTGGTGATCCCTTGGCGAAGGTCGTCCAGGTGGCAGCCTGAACGACAGGATCGGCCGGTTGGTGGTCACCGCAATCGAGCCGGAGTTCCCGGTCGCCGATCGCGGCATTCACAAAGGCGCAGTGATGCGGCTCTGCCGCATGCGGGTGGGCGTGCGGCCGGAAGTGACGGCAGGAAACGCACATGCGCTGGAGCGGGATCGCGCCGGCGATCTGCAACTGCCTGATGAGAGAAATCTGGGCATGCAGCAGCGCCTCCAGAGTGGCGGCAGGCAGCGCTTCCAGCGCCACGGCGACCTGCGAACCTGCCCGGCCGATCTCGGTGCCGAGTCCGAGGCCCTCCGGCGTCGCACGCATGAGCGCTGCGCGCGCATCGCCGGGATCGGCATCGCGCCGAACCAGTCCCTTGCGGACGAGCGCACCCAGCGTGTCGGCGATGCTCGGCGCGGAGACGGCGAGGTGGGCGGCGATCTCCTTGGGCCTCAAGCCCGCGGGCCGGCTGGCAAGGAGGTTGAGAACCTGCGCTTGCGCCGGATTCAGCCCCGCGCCGCCCGCCGTCGCCCAAAGGTCGGAGCGGAGCACGAAGGCAATTCGGTCGAAGCCCTCGCGCAGGCGAGCAATCAGCGGGTCCGGTGTGGATGCATGGTCCATGGAGTCTTTATGTAGGACTCCTAATTATATGTCAATTGCCACGGCTGGCGACGGGTCCCCCGGAGACGGACCGAAGGCATGCTGGCGCGAGGTCATGTTCCCGGATTCACCGGGACCGGTGTCTTCATGATGAGAGAGATCAACGGGTCAGGAATGTCGCACCCGACAGGATTCGAACCTGTGACCTCTGCCTTCGGAGGGCAACGCTCTATCCAGCTGAGCTACGGGTGCACGCCCGCCGGGCAACCGGCGGAGGCCCCTCATAGCGGAAGGGCGGCCGGCCTTCAATGGCATTGAAGGGCGACAGGCAACGCGGCGACCGGCAAAGCCGCGCGGCATGAAAAAAGACCGGCCGGCGGCCGGGGCGCGGTCCTTTTCCTGCCGGATTCCCCGGTCTAGGATGCGTCGGGGCAGACATCCGGCGCGGCATGGACGCGGCGCCGGACGAACCATGCGGGGTTCCTTGATGTCCGGACTCGTCCACGGCGCCGCCTCCGGCCTTCGCGCCACGCTCATGCGAACGACCCGCTGGGCCGGCGGCATCGCCGCGGTCGGCGGTTTCGTCGCCGATGTGCTGCAG
>JBATNB010000005.1:0-1775 GCA_049290135.1 Rhizobiaceae bacterium | reverse complement strand
GACCCGGCCACGCTGGAGCCGCGCTATCGCGTCATCGGCGTGGAATCCTGGTCCGACGATCCCGGCTTTGCCGAGGCCGCCGCGGCGACGGGTGTCACCGGCATCTGCGGCTCCGGCATCATCGAGGTGATCGCCGAGATGTACCTGGCCGGCATCATTTCCGAGGATGGCGTCATCGACGGCGCGCTTGCCGCCCGCAGCCCCCGCATCGTCGAAAACGGCCGCACATTCTCCTACCTGCTCAAGGACGGCGAGCCGCGTATCGCCATCAGCCAAAACGACGTGCGCGCCATCCAGCTTGCCAAGGCCGCGCTCTATGCCGGCGTGAAACTGTTGATGCAGAAGCAGGGCGTGGCGGAGGTGGACACCATTCGCTTCGCCGGCGCCTTCGGGTCCTTCATCGATCCGAAATACGCCATGGTGCTCGGCCTCATTCCCGATTGCGACCTCGCCGAGGTGAAAGCGGTCGGCAATGCCGCCGGCGATGGCGCGCTAATGGCGCTGCTCAATCGCGGCCACCGCCGCGAGATCGAGGAGACCGTCCGCCGCATCGAGAAGATCGAGACGGCGCTGGAGCCGGATTTCCAGGCGCTGTTCGTCAACGCCATGGCCATTCCCAACAAGGCCGATCCGTTCCCGAAACTCACCGCGCAGGTGGCGCTGCCGCCGCGCAGGGTGCTGGCCGAAGGCGAAAGCGGCGGGCGGCGCGGCGGGAGAAGGGGGCGGTAGTCGGGGTTGCATCGCGGCATTTCGGCCCAACCCCGGTTCATCGTCAGCCAACCAGCCGATGCCGAAAGCGCGCGCCTTGCGCCAGCGCATCCCCGACTGGTCGCGGATCGACCCGATCCCGCGCGAGCCGGTGAATGGTGTGATGCGATGTCGCTTCGCCCCGGC
Organism: Rhizobiaceae bacterium; assembly: GCA_049290135.1. Classification (GTDB taxonomy): domain Bacteria; phylum Pseudomonadota; class Alphaproteobacteria; order Rhizobiales; family Rhizobiaceae; genus JADJTR01. The sequence goes on along the minus strand of JBATNB010000005.1, from coordinate 881 downwards.
CGCTATTGCGCGTCGGCGTTGAGGCCCATCAGCCGGTCGATCGGCGTGTAGTCGTCGCTGAGCACCAGCGCGGTTTTCTGCGCCGCGATCCGCTCGATCTCCGTCGGCGTCAGCCGCACGGCTTCGAACGGGTCCGGACCGCGTCCGGCGAAGCGGTCGCCGCCCGACCCCGCCTCCCCCGCAAGCAGGATGAACACCCGCCGCGGGCTGTCGCCGCCGCCGGCCTCCGCCCAGATTTCCACCACCGGAAACGCCGTCTTCAGCGTCGCCATGATGGCGTTCAGCGTGTCGAGCCGGTCCAGATGGTCGATCACGTTCATCACATAGACGCCGCCCGGCTTCAGCCGCGCGCGCACCAGCGCAAAGAACTCGGCCGTCACCAGGTGCGGCGGGATGGCGATGTCGGTGAAGGCGTCACCGACGATCACGTCATGGCGCGCCGGATCGCGCGCCAGCGCCGTGCGGGCATCGGCCGTCACCACCCGCGCCGTCGCCGGGTCGAACCAGAAATGGTCGATTGCCGCCGCCGTCACCGCCGGATCGATCTCCGCGACGGTCACGTTGGCGATCCCGTCGGCCGCCCAGGCGCGCGGCATCGAATAGGTGCCGCCGCCGATGAAGAACGCATCGAACCGCTCGCCGCGCGCCGTCCGGTCCGCCATGCGCAGCCGCGCCAGCCGGTCAAGCATCGCCGCGTGCAGCGTGTACATCGTCCGCGGATCGTCGCGCGCCGAAATGCCGTGCACCAGATGGTCGAGCGCCATCAGCCGCACCGTGCCGGGCCTGTCGGGCGCCACATCCTCAACCCGGATGCAGAAATAGTCGCTCTCCCGCGTACAGGGATCCGCGGCGCCCAAGCCGGTGCCGGCCGAGGCCAGGCC
>JBATNB010000004.1:0-3681 GCA_049290135.1 Rhizobiaceae bacterium | reverse complement strand
GCACCGCCCGCACGCCGCGCCAGCGGGCCTCCAGCGCGTCGTCGCGCCATGCGGCCGGGCAGGGGCGGAATTGCTCCAGATGCACCGAGGTCCGCTCCGGCTTGAGCGCAAGCCACGCCTCCTCGGTGGTGAAGGGCAGCATCGGCGCCAGCCAGGTCGTCACGCGTTCGAAGATTTCGCGCACCACCACGATCGACGCGCGCCGCCTGAGGCTCGACGGCGCGTCGCAGTAAAGCGCATCCTTGCGGATGTCGAAATAGAAGGCCGACAGGTCGATCACCGCGAAATCGAGCAGATGGCGCGCGATGCGCTTGAAATCGAAGGCGTCATAGCCCTTGTTGACGATCGCATCCAGTTCATGGAGCCTGTGCAGCATCAGCCGTTCCAGTTCCGGCATGGCGTCGAGTTCGATGCTTTCCCCTTCGTCATGGGCGAGCGTGCCGAGCATCCAGCGCATCGTGTTGCGCAGCTTGCGATAGGCATCGACATTGGTCTGGATGATTGCCTTGCCCAGGCGCTGGTCTTCCCAATAGTCGGTTGTCGCCACCCACAGGCGCAGGATGTCGGCGCCGGAATCCTTCATGACGTCCTGGGGGAAAACCTGGTTGCCGAGCGACTTCGACATCTTGCGGCCGTCCTCGGCCATGGTGAACCCATGGGTGATCACCGTGTCGTAGGGTGCCCGCCCGCGGGTGCCACAGCTCTCCAGAAGCGAGGAGTGGAACCAGCCGCGATGCTGGTCGGACCCTTCCAGGTAGACATCGGCCGGCCACTTCAGGTCCGGCCGGTCCTCGAGCGTGAATGTGTGCGTCGATCCGGAATCGAACCACACATCGAGAATGTCGGTCACCATCGTCCAGGGCTCGTTCGCGCGCGCGCCGAGGAAGCGCGCGCGCGCCCCTTCGGCAAACCAGGCATCGGCGCCTTCGGCCTCGAAGGCCGCAAGGATGCGGGCGTTCACGGCCTCGTCCCGCAGCACCTCGCCATCGGCATCGACGAACACGGCGATCGGCACGCCCCAGGCGCGCTGGCGCGACAGCACCCAGTCGGGGCGCTCGGCAATCATGGCGCGCAGCCGCGTCTGGCCGGCCGCCGGCACGAACCGGGTTTCGTCGATGGCCTTGAGCGCGCGAGAACGCAGCGTCGTGCCGTCGCCGAGGTCCAAGTCCATATGGACGAACCATTGCGGCGTGTTGCGGAAGATGACCGGCTTCTTCGACCGCCATGAATGCGGGTATTCGTGCTTCAGCCGCCCGCGCGCGAAAAGCGTGTTCGCCGCGATCAGCGCGTCGATGACCGCCTTGTTGGCGTCGCCTTTGCGGCCGTGATCGTCGATGACGCGCGCCGGCCCGCCTTCGCGCTCCGGGCCGAAGCCCGGGGCATCCCTGGTCAGGAACCCGGCGTCGTCGACGGTGAAGGGGATCGTCGTGTCGATGCCGCGCGCGGCGAGTTCGCGGCCCTTCGCCATCCAGATGTCGAAGTCCTCGCGTCCGTGCCCGGGCGCGGTGTGCACGAAGCCGGTGCCGGCGTCGTCGGTGACATGGTCGCCTTCGAGCAGGGGGACGGGGAACCCGTAGCCGCCATTTTCCCCTCCCCCCTGTGGGGAGGGGCCAGGGGTGGGGGTATTGGCAGCGACACCCCCACCCGCGCCTTCGGCGCGACCTCCCCACAAGGGGGAGGTGGGGCGCCAGTCCGCCAGCGGGTGCGCGCAGATCATCCCATCAAGAACGGTCCATGGGATTTCGTACAGGCGCTCGGCTTGGATTTTTGCTTTTTCAAATGAAACTTTCGCAAGTGAATCGGCGAGGATGTAGTGTTCGCCCCGTTGCGGGCCGAAATCGTTCTCGGCCGAGACGATCCTGTATCGGCCGTAAGTTACCTTGCGCGAATAGGCGACGGCCCTGTTGCCTGGCAACGTCCACGGCGTAGTTGTCCAGATAACGACGAAGTCGCCAGGGAATACGCGGTGCATTTCGGCATTCGTCGGCGGATCAGACAGCGCTCCGCCGCCCCAATTCGGTCCCGTTCCACCGCGAGCGTAACGAACCGGAAACTTCACCCAGATCGTGTCGCTCTCATAATCCTGGTATTCGACCTCGGCCTCGGCCAGCGCCGTCCGCTCCACCACCGACCACATCACCGGCTTGGAGCCGCGATAGAGCTGCCCGCTCATGGCGAACCTGATCAGTTCCCCGGCAATCCGCGCCTCGGCGTGGAAGGCCATGGTCGTGTAGGGATTGGCAAAGTCGCCGACGACGCCCAGCCGCTGGAATTCCGCCGACTGGACGGCGATCCAGTGCGTGGCGAAATCGCGGCATTCCTGCCGGAACTCGTTGACCGGAACCTCGTTCTTGTCCTTGCCGGCGGCACGGTACTTTTCCTCGATCTTCCACTCGATCGGCAGGCCGTGGCAGTCCCAGCCCGGCACGTAGTTGGAATCGTACCCGCGCATCTGGAACGAGCGGGTGATGACGTCCTTGAGGATCTTGTTGAGCGCGTGGCCGATATGGATGTTGCCATTGGCATAGGGCGGCCCGTCATGCAGCACGTAGCGCGGGCGACCTGCCGCATCGGCGCGCAGGCGCCGGTAGAGGTCGATCTCCTGCCAGCGGCGAACGATCTGCGGCTCCTTCTCCGGGAGGCCCGCGCGCATGGGGAAATCGGTCCTGGGCAGGAAAAGCGTCGTCGAATAGTCAGGCTTGCTGTCGGTCATTGCTCGGCCATGGGGCAGGGCCGCGGGGTGCGGCGCGTGGGAAACTGGACGAAGGCGGCGGAAACGCCGGAATTCCCGGACCCTCAGCCGCGCCAGGTTCAGGCGGGGAGGGCCGGGCCGATAATTCGCAACTGGAAAGCCGCACCGGTCATGGCCGCGGCTCTTAGCAATGCTTTGCCGCGGAATAAAGCCCGAAGCCGCGCCTCGTCATCGGAAACACACCATCTCGTCGAGTGGCGAAAGCGGCATGGCGCCTGCCAGCAGCGCCCGGGCTTGCTCGGCGTCGCGCGTCATCTGCGCGACCAGCGGCGCCAGCCCGTCGAATTTCTCCTCGCCGCGCAGCCGCCCGAAGATGCTCACCGCGGCGGTCTCGCCATAGAGATCGCCGTCGAAATCGAACAGGGATGTCTCCAGCACGGCGGCACCGTCGGTCTCCACCGTCGGCCTGCGTCCATAGCTCGCCACCCCGTCATGGAGTGCCCCCGAGGCGCGCCGGAACCGGACCGCATAGACCCCTTCGGCAAGCGCGGTTTCCGGCGGCAATGCCATGTTGGCGGTCGGGAAGCCGAGCGTGCGCCCGAGCCGCCGCCCGCCCGAAACCGTCGCCTCGACGGTGAACCGATAGCCCAGGAGCGCCGCGCCGGCCGCGACATCGCCCGCGGCGAGCGCGGCGCGAATGCGTGACGACGATACCGTCTCCCCGCCCTCGTCGCGGAATGCCTCGACCACGGACACGCCGAAATGCCCCTCCCGGCCGGAATCGAGCAGGAATGCCGGAGTGCCCCTTCGGCCGGCGCCGAAGTGGAAATCATGGCCGGCCGCCACATGATGCGCGCCAAGGTCGCGCACCAGCACGTCCTCGACGAACGAACGCGCCTCGAGCGCGGCGAAGGCGCTGTCGAAGCGCTGCTCGATCACGCCGGCAAACCCGAGATGCCCGAGGATGCGCGCCTTGAGCGGGGCGGGCG
>JBATNB010000003.1:0-5793 GCA_049290135.1 Rhizobiaceae bacterium | reverse complement strand
CAGCAACGCCCACTCGGCGCGATCGCCGGCATCGAGGTCGCCTGCGATGGTTTCGCCGAAGTCGCCCTCGAGCCGAAGATGCCGGCCGTCGGCCGCCAGCGCCGTCGTGGCAATCCCCTCGGCGGCGAGCGCGAAGCCGTGGCGCGTCAGTTCGAGCGCCTTGATCACGCGCGCGTCCGGCATGAACACGAGGTGGGCGACGCCGCTGGCACGATAGCCGGGCATGAACTCGACCGTGTCCATGGCGCCGCCGATGCGTTCGGACTTTTCGACGACGGCGACCCTGGCGCCGGACAGGGCCAGGCGCCCGGCGGCGGAAAGGCCGTTCACGCCGGCACCGATCACGATCGCGTCAAAGGACCTCATAGGCTTCGCTCATCGGGGCATGGCGCTTCATGGACGACAGGATTTCCGCTGCCGCGTTGCGACCCGGCGCGCCCATCACGCCGCCGCCGGGATGCGTGGTCGACCCGCAAAGCCACAGATCCTTGATCGGCGTGCGGTACTGCGCGGCGCCGGGAACCGGACGATTGAACAGGAGTTGGTCGAAAGTCAGTTCCCCCTGGAAGATGTTGCCGTCCGTCAACCCGACCTCGGCTTCCAGTTCGCGCGGCGTGCGCGCCTCGTAGTGCAGGATGCGACCGCGGAACCCGGGCGAATAGGCCTCGATCTGGTCGATGACCGTGTTGGCGAACGCATCGCGGTCGGCATCCGTCCAGTCGCGCCCGTCGATCTTCGGCGGGCAGTACTGCACGAAGCAGCTCATGAAATGCTTGCCCGGTTCGCACAGCGTCGGATCGAGCAGCGACGGGATCATCATGTCCTGGAACGGATCGCTCGAAAACCGCCCGGCCTTCCAGTCGTCATAGGCGCGCTCCATGCGGGCGATGGAATCGGTGAAATGCAGGTCGCCGCGGATCGATGTCGAATCCGCCGGCAGGGCGGGGAAAACCGGCAAGCCGTCGAGCGCGATGTTGAGCTTGCCGGACGAGCCGCGGCTCTTGAAATTCCTCACCCGGCGCAGGAATTCGGCCGGCAGCGCGCCTTCGTCCACGCAGCCCAGGAACGTGCGCTTGACGTCCATGCCGGACACGACGCGGTCGCCGGCGATCTCCTCGCCGCCATCGAGCACGACGCCGGTGGCGCGGCCGCCGCTCGTGATGATCCGGTCGACGCCCCGTCCTGCCCTGATCGTGCCGTCATGCGCGGCGAAATCCGCCGCGAGCGCCCCGGTGATCGCGCCCATGCCGCCGCGCGCATAGCCCCAGGCGCCGATGTTGCCGTCGACGTCACCCATGTAGTGATGCAGGAGCACATAGGCCGAACCCGGCGACATCGGGCCGAGCGCCGTGCCGATGATGGCGGAGACGGCGAGATAGCCCTTGATGACATCGTTCTCGAAATACTCGTCGAGATAGTCCGAAATGCTCATGGTCCAGAACCGGATCATGTCGGCGGCATCGTCTTCCGGCAGGTCGAGCATCTTGCGCCCGAGCCATGCCAGTTCCTGCACGTCGCGGATGCGGAACGACGAGGGATCGGGCGGCGTGCGCAGCAGCATCGGGCGGATGAAGCGGCAGTGGCGCAGCACGTCGCGCGCATAGCGGTCATAGGCTTCCGCGTCGCGCGGCGAAAAGCGCGCGAACTCGCGCCGGTTGGCATCGTGGTCGCGAAACATCGACAGGTAGCCGCCGTCGCGGGTGAACACCGCGCCGCCCTCGTAGGGGATGATCTGCAACCCGTATTTCGGCAGTTCCAGGTCGCGGATGATCTCCGGCCGCAACAGCGACGACACGTAGGAGCAGTTCGAATAGGTCACGCCGGGATAAAGCGACCGCGACACCGCGGCGCCGCCGATCCAGTCGTTCTTCTCCACGACGAGCACGTCGAGGCCGGCACGCGCCAGATAGCAGGCCGTCACCAGGCCGTTGTGGCCCGCGCCGACGACGATGGCGTCATGCCGCTTCATGGCTGTGGCCGGGCCGCCAGTTGCTCCAGGGCGCGGTCGACGGCCAGTTCGACAGCGCGCAACGTGTCGTCGAGGCAGGATTGGTCATGCGCTTCGCACATGAACCAGGGTTCCCGCGAATCCGGTTCGCAGATGACGCCGAGATCGTGCAGATGGTACGCCATCGTGTCGTAGAACGTGTAGTCCGACCGTTTCCAGTCCCGGTAATTGTCCGGCGGCTCCGGTGCGAAGAACACACCGAACATGGAATCGTGCCCGGCGAAGGAATGCTCGATGCCGCGTCGGTCGAGGATGGCCTTGATGCCGGCCTTCAGCCTGGCGCCCGCCGTGGCAATGGTCTCGAGCGCATCGGTCTCGTCGAGGATGCGCAGGCACTCCTCGGCGGCGGCCAGCGACACGGCATGCGCGGTGTAGGTGCCGCCATGGGCCGCCCCGCCGTAACGGAACATCCGCATGACCTTCTCGCGGCCGCCGAGCGCGGCGATCGGATAGCCGTTCGCCATCGCCTTGGCGAAGGTGGAGATGTCCGGCGTCACCCCGTGGAGGGACTGCACGCCGCCGCGCGCCACGCGGAATCCGGTCTTGACCTCGTCGACGATCAGCAGCGCGCCATGCCTGGTGCACAGGTCGCGCGCGAGCTTGACGAATTCGGTGTCGGCCGAGATGCCGCAGCAATTGCCCTGGATCGGTTCGATCAGCATGGCCGCGATGGTATCGCCATGCCTGGCGAAGATGTCCTCCAGCCGGTTGGGATCGTTCATCGGCGTCAGATGGACGAGATTCTTCAACTGCATGGGAATGCCCTTCGAATAGGGCACGGTTTCAGGATCGGCGTGGCCGTCGGGGTTCCACTCGCCGACGTCGGCCATCCACATCGCCGCGTCGAACAGGCCGTGATAACTGCCTTCGATCAGCACATAGCCTTCGCGTCCCGTATAGGCGCGCGCCAGCCGCAACGCCGCCATCACGGCTTCCGTTCCGGAGTTCGAGAACCTGACCAGGTCGACCGACGGCACCATGCTGGCGATGCGATCGGCGACCGTCAGTTCCCGTTCGGTCGAGAGCGCGAACACGCCGCCCACCTCCATGCCCTTGCGGGCGGCCGCGTCGACGCGATCGTCCGCATAGCCGAGGATGGCGGGGCCATAGCCGAGCCGGTAATCGACATACCCATTGTCGTCGATGTCCCAGACGCGCCCGCCCTTTCCGCGCTTCACGTAGATTGTCCGGTCGTCGCCCCAGTAGCGGAAGGTCGATGACACGCCGAGCGGCAGCCGCTTCAATGCGTTGCGGAATTGCGCATTCGAACGGCTCAGGTTTCGCGTGTTGGCGAGCATTCAGTCCTCCCGGTCTTGCCGCCGCGACAACCGGACCATTCCCCCCCGGTCGGCTGTTGCGGGATCGCCCGGATCAGGCCCGATTTTGACTGAACTGTCAATCAGTATAAAATGACCGCCGGGCCACGGTCGTGCCCTTTTGCGCGGCCACAAGATTTGCAAGGGATGAGCACCGTCCGCCGGAGGCCGACTCGCATGGCAGCTGCCGAAATCCTCGACCGATCACGCCGCAAGCTGAGCCGCGACGCGCGCCGGCGGCAACTGATCGAGGCAACCATCGACACCATCGCCCGCCGCGGCTATGCGCGCACGACGCTGACCGACGTCGCGCAGACCGCCGGCCTGTCGCACGGCCTCGTCAATTTCCATTTCGAGACCAAGGAGAAGCTGCTCACCGAGACGCTGCTCTACCTGGCACAGGAATATCGCGACAACTGGATCGCCGCGCTCGACAGCGTTGGCACCGATCCGGCCGAACAACTGGACGCCCTGGTCCGCGCCGACTTTTCCGAGCATGTCTGCTCGCCCGAGCGCCTTTCGGCCTGGTGCGCCTTCTGGGGCGAGGCGCAATGCCGGCCGATCTACCAGCAGGAATGCGGCTCCAACGATGTCGAGTACGCCCAGGTTCTGGAGGGCATCTGCGAGCGCCTCGCCGTGACCTGCCAGACCGCCTACGATCCTCGCCACGTGGCGCGCGTCTTGCGCGTGACCATGGAAGGCGTCTGGCTGGACCTGATGACGACGACCACGCCCTACAGCCGCGATGAGGCCCGGCGCACGGTCTATACCTGCGCGGCGGCATTCTTTCCCTGCCACTTCCGTCCCAATGGCCTCATCCCGCAGGACCAGCGCGTCGAACCTCAGGGCTTGTAGCCGCGCAAATGCGTCGGGCAATGCTCGCCGGTCCTGAGCACCGGCAGCATCGCGCTCCAGATGCCGATATTGTGGTCGACGAAATCCTTGCCGAGGCGCGCGACCGCGTCGCCGTACATCGGCCCCTGCATGAGCGCGAGTTCCTCGGTGGCACGCTCGGCATACCAGGCGTTGCGCGACGCGATGGAGATGTCGACGAAACCCGCGCGCTCCATCGCGTCCCGGTACCTCGAAGGCGAGGCCATGCCGAAGTCGAGGCCTTCGGCGGCGATGTAGGCCGCCATTTCCGGGCTCGGCAATCCGTCGTGGCCGATCAGCCAGTCGGAGGCCACGAACCATCCCCCCGGCTTGAGCACGCGGAAGACTTCCCGCATCAGCGCATGCTTGTCGGGAATGTGGACGATGGAGTCCTTGGAAAACACGACGTCGAAGCTTTCCGGTGCGAACGGCAGCGGGCCGGGCGCGGCCTTCAGGCAGCCGATCCGGTCGGCAAGGCCGGCTTTGTCGACGGTCCAGCGCGCGTGCGCCAGAACCGTGTCCTCCACATCGATTCCGGTGACGTAGCGCGCGCCATGGTTCTGCACGAGCGCCACGTCGATGCCGCCGGCGCCACAGCCGATGTCCAGCACACAGCGTCCGCCGATCGGCAATCCCTCGAGCAGGCGGGCGACTTCTTCCGGCCCGCCGGGAGACAGCCACCCGGCGCCCCAGACCCGCTCCAGCATGTCGATCAGCTGGTCGCTGTAGAGTTCGCCGCCCGCGCTGTCCGCCATGACTTCATGCTCCGATGCGCCGCGATTGTCGCCGCCCGTTGCGCTTGACGCAAGCCGGCATCAGCCGAGGCGAACCGGCAGCCGCGCTTCGAAACGGCGAAAGGCGTACACGATCAGCGCCGACAGGATCATGTAGACAGCGGCGACGAGCAGCAGCGGCTCATAGACGATGAACGTGTCCTGGCGCACGCGCGAGGCCACCGCGAAGATGTCGAACACCGTGATCGTGGCGACCAGCGGCGTGGCCTTGAGCTGCAGCACCGTCTCGCCGGCCAGCGTCGGCAATGCGCGATGAACCGCCTGCGGCAGCCAGATCCGCCGGAACCGCGTGGTCCGGCTCATTCCGTAGGCGCGCGCCGCCTCGAGCTGGCCCTTCGGCACCCCGGCGAACGCCCCGCGCATGACCTCGCCCTCGTAGCCGGCGAACGAAAGCGTGAGTGCGAGCACGCCATAGGGCCAGGCCTGCCTCAGGATGGGCCAGAACACCGATTCGCGGATTTCCGGGAATTGCGCGAACAGCGATCCCAGCCCGTAGTAGAACAGCCAGAGCTGGATGAGCAGCGGCGTGCCGCGGATCACCGTGCAGAACGCTCGCGCCGGCGCCGACAGCCACCATGGCCCTGTCACCTGGGCAAGGCCGATCGGGATGGCCAGCGCCATGCCGAGCACCGAGGTGACCACGAGGATCCACACAGTGCGCCAGAGGCCGGCGGCGATGTGACCGCCATAGGTCGGCAGCCAATCCCATCGCATCGTCAAGGCGCAGGCGGCCGCGATGGCGACGCCGATGGCGATCATCGCGATGCGGTGCCCCGCCATGCGCGCCGGCGCGCTCATGCGC
>JBATNB010000002.1:0-8357 GCA_049290135.1 Rhizobiaceae bacterium | reverse complement strand
AGCCGGATAAGGCCCTATCGCGCCGTGCCCGGTGGCGACAGCCGCCAGGTTATCGAGCATCGCTGCGCGTTGGTGGCCGATACGACAGCCGAACTCGCCATCCTCAACCCCTATTCGTACTACGAGCAAACGGTTGGCGCGCTTCGCGCCGTGCCGGGCGCGACTTTCGTTCCCCTGGCCGACATTTGCACCGGCAAGGGCCGACGGATTGCACTGCGCCACGACATCGACGCCGATATCGTGACCGGTATCCGTTGCGCCCGGACTCTCGCCGGGGCCGGCATCCCGGGATCGTTTTTCCTCCTCCATACCAGCCATTATTACGGCCGCCACGAGCAGCGGGACGGCGAGGCGGTATTCGTGCGTCACGAGGGCTTCGAGAGCCTGTTGGCCGATCTGGTCGCCACCGGCGCGGAGGTCGGGATCCACAATGACGCGCTTGGCGTCATCATGGATCACGGGTGCGACGGCATCGCCCATTTCCAGGGCGAGATCGACTGGCTGCGGCGGCAGGGGGCGGACATCCGCTCCAGCGTGGCGCACAATTCCGCCGCCGTTTACGGAGCCGAGAATTTCGAGGTCTTCAAGGGGCTGGCCGTCGGCGACCGCAAGCTCCTGCGCTGGCGTGGCCGTGCCGTGCGGCTGCAGCAACTCGACATGGCCGCGCTTGGCCTCGAATATGAGGGCAACCATCCGCGCCTTCGCGAGCGGCTGGACCCGAAGCGCCTTGAGGCAGTTGCTCCCTACGACAATGGCGATCTGCTGCGCGATCCGGATTGGCAGCGCGCCTATTTCCTGGAGCATCCGGTCTTCGAACGCGGGTATGACTACGACGCCTGGCTGATCGGCACCGATGCCTGGGTACTGGCCGGCGCGGGCGAGGTCAGCTATCCGCTATCCCTGGCCGAACTGGTGGACACGATCGCAGCGCTGCCAGACGATGTCGGCATCGTCGTCTCCATTCACCCGATCTATGTCGGCGAGCGCGAGGTCGCGGCGCGGCCGGTCGCCGTCCCGGGGATGCCGGCGTCCGAAACCGCCGGGCGCGTACCGGCCCCGGTCCCGTCGGAATTCGGGTTCTGGTGGGAAAAGGAGGAATCGGATCTCAACTGGTACGACTGGATGTTTCACTACCGGCTGGGTGTCCACCACGCCTTCATGGGCTGGCTGAGGCAGCGTGAAGCGGTTGACGGGGAATTCGCCTCTGTCCTGGAAGTCGGTTGCGGAAGAGGCGTGTTTTATCCGCACGCCTTCGCCGGACGCCGCTACACCGGCCTCGAATATTCGGGACGGAATGCGCGGTGGCTGCGCGAGCATCGCCAGTGGCCTGGGCATGAATACCACCAGGGCGACATCGCCATCTGGTCGGCGGCCAGCAAGCACGATCTGGTGTTTTCGTCCGGCACGATCGACAATGTTCCAGACATGGACGCGTTCCTTGAAGGCATGGTGCGCAATGCGCGGCGCTCCATCTACCTGACCGCCTATCGCGGCTGGTTTCCCGAACTCGACAGCCATCGCATGAGCTACTCGGCCGAAACCGGCGCCTACTACAACGATATCAGCCCGGCGCAGGTGCGCCGCGTACTGGAACGACTCGGCTGCCATGGAATCGTGATCGAGCCCTTGCCGACGAACCGTGATCAGATCCCCAAAGAAACCGTGATCTTCGCGCGGAAATCGTCCTGATTCCTCCACTGCGAACGCGGGCTCCGGGTGCTCGCCTTGCGTTGGAAAGGCAAGGTCTCTATGCCAATTCGCGCCGTTCGGGGGCCTTGCGGATCATCCGATTCGATGTTTTTCGCATCCGGCACAAGGAGGACGAGATGCCCGACAACCAACATTCCTTCGAGCAGCTTTCGAAGGTGATGACGTTCTGGGACGAAAAGTACGGCGAAAAATTCAAGGGATATGTTCACCCCTATCGCGAGCGTTCGACGTTCGACAATCTCGCCAATTTCTATCGCGCAATTGCCGAGTTCAATGACACGACTTCGTCGACGGTCGCCTGCGATCTCGGTTGTTGGCTGGGATTCCCCTGTCTGCTTGAGAACGCAGATACCGGCTGCACGGTCTACGGCATTGAAATCCAGGAAAGCTTCACCGAGACGGCACGCGAGTGGTCCGCCCACATCGACGCCAGGAACCTGCGGTTCCACGCCATGCGCGAAGGCGTGGTGCCGTTGCCTGGCGCGTCGGTCGATTGGGTCTTGGTCAACCAAGTGCTTTGCAATGCGCTCGCCGACACGTTCCCGAATTCAATCCGCGAGGCGGCGCGCATTCTCAAGCCCGGTGGTACACTGATCATCTGCGACAGCAACAATCCCTATCACGAACCTGTTCGGGCGCGTCTCAAGCGGACCTATCACAACGCCGAAACCGGGAATGGCAGCCTGGAGGCGCCCGCCGGCCACAATTTCCGTGCCCGCAAGACCATGATTCAAGCGGTGGCGCCCGGCCTGAGCGCTGAATCGGTGTCCATGCTAGCGTTGGGGACCTGTTACATGCATGGGCTGCAAATCCGCGCCGCCGTGCAGGACTTCGTCCACAATGGACGCAAGCCGGTCAGCTTATTCAATCCCGACACGCTCGACACGCCGCTCCTGCCGCACAATGGCGCTGCGCTCGGAAATCTGACCAATCCCTATCTGCTCGCGCGCATTGCCCAGGAGGCTGGGTTGCAGGTGACGATCAATACGGCGCTGACGCGCCAGCCGCTTTCGCCTTCCGATCTCTATGATTCCCTGCAGAACAGCGGGAGTTTCTACGTAATTGCCGAAAAGAAGGCGTGACGCTCGCTCATGGGCACGATCAAGATCCTCAACATCGAGACGCTGTCCTACTCGGGCACGACGTGGCTGAATCTGCTCATCGGCAGCCATCCGGATGTCTTCGCGTTCGGACCGCCGCACCGCGCCTGGGCCTTGCGGGAGAAAGACTTCGTCGGCGCCTGCCTGGTCCACGGACCCGAATGCCGGTTCTGGGCGGAATTCGGCCGGTCATGGGATCGCAACGAAAATTTCTTCGTCGCCCTGGCGCGCGCATCCGGCAAGCGCATTTTCGTCATGGACAATGCCACGCAGGATTTCATCAACGCGACGATGTCTTATCCCGATATCGAGATCGTCAGGGGGCGTTTCGTTCGCGATGGACGTGCCGCGACCGCCAGCTACGCCCGAAAGATGAAGGGGAAGGGGGTCACTTACCTGGCCTCGATCATGCCGGATGGCTGGTTCTATCACTCATTCCAGGGCATCCCGCTGCTTTCCGGCCTCGAGAAGGCCGGATACCTCATCGTGCACTATGAGGATGCGGTGTCCGATCAGGCGGGCTTCCTGAGGAAAGCCGGCGAGTTTCTTGGAATCCGCTACGACAACAATGCGTATCGCTTTTGGGAACATGATCACCACATCACGGTTGGAAACCAGGGGCCGATCGCGATGGTTCGGCTGCACCAGGGCTTGCGCATCGGCAATTTCGAGAGCGCGGACGTGTATCGCGCGCAACTTGATCGCCTCAAGGCGGATCCGACCGATGCTTTCCGGGACGAGCGCTGGAAAGACCAGCTGGCCCGGGAGGAACTGTTCTGGTTCGATCAGTTGATGGGTGGCAAGAACGAGCAGCTCGGCTACGAGCGGGATGTGTTCACCCAGCAGGAAATCGAGACCTTCGCACGAAAAGGCGTTGCCGATCAGGAGTTCGCGGCAAGAATTCCCTCGGACCTGCTGCGGACACTACGATCGATCTGAACCGGCCAGGCACGGCATGGACAAGTCATGAGCACGGAATACCAGGACGAAATCGATCACGAGCGGATTGCCGCGCTTCGTCGTTACCGGGCGGTACCGAGTTCGATGCCGATCGAAACGGTGCGCTCGAACGTCAACATCAATTTTTTCCACGCCTACGGGCCGGACTTCACCACCAAGACGGCGGCACACCTGACGATCGATCCGGTTTCCGAATATGACCGGCTCCTGCGGGGCTTGAACAAGGTGCCGGGCCTGCGGATCGACACGTTCCGCCACTACCATCCCGAAAGGAAACTCGCCGAGGGCGAACTGGCGTGTGTCGTCCGCCATGACCTTGACGGTGATCTGGTCACGGCGCGGATCCTTGCCGAAGTCGAACAACGCAACAATGCGCGAACGACCTACTATCTTCTGCATACGGCGCCCTACTATGGCCTCCTCAATGCCGATGGCGTCTTCGAGCGTAACGAAGTCAGTGCCCAGATTTATCGGGAGATCGAGCAACACGGACACGAGCTCGCGCTGCACACCGACGGCATGACGCTCTACCAGTACAACAATGTGGACGGCGCCGAAGCCATCGTCGCCGAAATCGACTGGCTGCGCAGCCAGGGCTTCACCATCAATGGCACGACGGCACACAACTCCTTTCCCATCTATGGCTGCGAAAACTACGCGATCTTCAAGGGCAAGACGCGGGGCAAATTCGCGGGGAAGAAAGGGGTCTTCCACAATGGCCGCTGGGCCCCGATGCAGGTCCTTGATGAAAAGGAGATGGGGCTGGACTATGAGGCCAACGAACTGCTCTGGCAGACCGATACGCGCGTCTTCTATTGCGCGCTGCGCTCGCAGAATGTCTGGCGAACCGATATTCTCAATTTCACGCGGGAGGAATTGAACGCCCCCCGTTCGTTCGGGCGTTTCGCCGACTACCGGAACCGGTTTGTCACGAGCGACGACATTCTGGATCTCGTGCGCGAGGTCCCGGCGCCAGCCTACATCTACATCGTCGTCCACCCGATGCATTACGGACTTCGAACTGCGCTCAACCAGGCACCCTGGCTGGCGGATGCGCCGACCGACGGGATGATGGATGGATCGCGGGTCTGGGCGATTGCCGACCCGGATGGATCGATCCGCAGCTCGGCGATCACGCGGACCAATGAATTCGGCGTCCCCGACCGCAACCTGAAGACCTGGGAGACCGGCGACTTTCGCGTAGCGGTGTTCGGCGGTCGCCAAATCCTGACCCACACCGTTTCGGCCGATTCCAAGTATGGCCAGTATGCAACGCTTTTCATGCGGCCGGTGCTGAAGAAGCCGCGGGCGACGGCCCTCGGCTTCGTCCCCAAAGACGCCTGCGTTGACGACATGGAGAGCGCGTTGCGACGGATTTCGGCGGTCGCCGAACCTGATGCCTGCGTGGTGGCGTTCGATCCGCAAATGCCGGACATCGAGGACAGGGTGGGTTTCGCCAACCGTCTGGCGGAATCCGGACGGCCGGTGTTCGCGGTTCTCGAAGGCCGGTTCGACGCCGAAAGCCTGACGGCGCTTTCTGGTCGCGTCCGGGCGACAATCGTCGATCCGCATCCATTGTTTGGAGCCTATCGTGGTTCCTCCGAATTGCTTTGGCCGGCAACGTCGATCTGGACGCCACAGGCCCATGCGATTGCCGCGCGCGCGCTTGCAACCGCGATAAATTCGGCGTTCGCGCCGGTCTCCTGAGGGACAGACATGGAAAGGCACCGTTTGTTGCAATGGAAGCCGCACCTCCTGGCCGGGCCGTATTGAGATGGGCCAGGCCCCGGGCCGGATTGCCGCCTTTGCCGGAAGCCGGGTTCGTGCCTTTGGCACGTTCACCCTGAGGCTATGGAAAATGGCGAGCGAACGGCAGAAGCGCCGCTTTGCAGCCATCCTGTTGCTGGATGCCCTGGCGGCGGCCTCGCGTATCGGCGCGCTGGTTGCCATCGCTGCCGCGATCGGGCTTTTCACTTCGCAGGACGGGAAGGCCTTCCTCGGCTACCATGTGAATGTCCCGCCGACGGTCAGGTCGGTGGCGGCCTTCACCGGCACGATTGCCGTTCTGACGCTTCTCGGGGGGATGGCCACCTATTTTTCGGCCCGATTGTCCAGGCAGTTCGGGCGCGCGATGAACGAGAAGACCCTGAGGGACATCATTGGCTTTCTTGGACTCCCGCCGGCTGTGGCCGCGCATGCGAAAATGCCTGTGCCGCGCAACCTGAATACGGTGTTCACGCAGATCCCCATCCACGCTGGCCTGGCTGCCGAAACACTCGCCCGGCTTGTCCATCCGCTGTTCCTTGTGCTGTTCACCGGCGCGCTTCTGCTCTGGTATCAGCCACTGGTGGCCATCATCGCGTTCGGGGCGTTCCTGGCTTTTCTTCCCCTGTTCCTCAGAACAACCGATGTCATCCGGAAGAACGCGCGTGGTTTCTACGCCGACAGGGCAGTCGAACTCGGATCCGTCGTTGCTGCGTCGATCACGCGGCTGTCTGGACAACACGGCATCGTCCCGAAATCACGGGTGGACGAGACCTCCCTCATCGAAGCCGCGCCGGTGCGGGCGTTTTTCGATTCCTACGACATCAACCTGTTGGCTAATGAACGCATCGGCCTTCTCCTGGCGTTGGCCGATTCCGTCGTTCGCCCCGCGCTTTTCGCCCTGATCTGCGGGCTCGTCTTTCTTGAGGGATACCCGGTCGACGCCGCGGTCGCGTTTCTCGGTGGACTTGCCTACCTTCTCGGGTCGGCCAGAAGCGCTTCCGGATTGCTGATCAACCTGGTGCGCTATCAGCCACAGGTGGCCCGGTACTTTGGACTTGTCGATGCCGTCGCCGTCGCGCATTCCACAGGTGCTGCGCCGGGCAACTGGCAGGATGTGACCATCCGGGCCTTAGACGAACGGAATCAGAAAGCCGAGTTGGTTGTCGCACCGGGTGAAGTGGGCTTGGTTCTTTCCGATCGCCCCCTGTCCACGTTCACGCTGGGCTCGCTCGTGGCCGACCTTTTCAGCACGGAAGTTCCCCGGGACATGGACCGTCTGGCCTTCGTGTCGGGAGGTTTTCGATTCACTCCCGTCTCGGTGATCAGCCAGTTGTGTGGCGGTGTCGTCGACGCTGATCGAGCAGGTGCCGCGCGGCAACTCGCAGCCGGGCTCGGAGCAGACCGGTCATTTTCGGCATTGCCGAATGGATACGAAACGATCCTTTCGGAGGATGTCTGGGCTGGATTGGATGCGGCGGCGCGGGTTGCGCTGCGCATTGTCCCGCTCGCGGTCAACGCGAGCCCGATCGTCTTTGTCGACATCGCCGCGATCCAGTCGGTCGGGGAAAAGGGATGGCCCGCCGTGCGCGAAGTGCTGTCGGGTTCGTGCTTGTTCCTGTTCGTTCCGATCGGAGGCAACCCGCCGGCGTTGGCCGCGAATTGGTATTTCTCGGTGTATGGCGGTGGCTTGCGGATCGGGAGCCCGGAATGGTTTCGCGGACAGATGCGCGCGCAGCAAATGCCGGAAACCGCGATTGGCCGCGCCGACCTGTCATCGCCTTTCTTGTAAGCCCGGACCGGACAATCTAAGGCATTTTCCGGTCGGTTCATTCGATCGCACCAGGGTTCCGCAAGTCAGGATGGCGGGTTTGTCGAATTCAGTCGAGGGGAATGCCGGCGCGAAGCTCAATCGTCCCGCATGGCTTGACGCCTTCGAGGCGGGCGCCGGTCGGCCATTGCGGGTCCTGCATGTCGGCAACATCGCCAACAACGCCTACATCAATGCCAAGATCATGCGGATGATCGGCATTGATGCCGACGTGGTCTGCGCCGACTACTACCACATCATGGGTACGCCCGAATGGGAGGAAGCCGAGTTCAAGGGGGACTATGGCGACCCCTTCTTTCCGGACTGGTGGCGGGCGGTTCGCGGCTATACGCGCCCCGGCTGGTTTTTCCAGGGGCCGAAGCGGCTTTGCCAGGAAGCTTTGGTGGCCAAGTTCGACGACCCGCGGAAGGCGCGCGAGAAATACGCCGTCATGGCGATGGCGACCAACTACATCGCGTTCAGGGATTCCAGCCTCTCACGGGCCGGTCAGGCCGGTGCTCTCGGGCGGCTTCGGCGCCGGCTGGATTTCGGCCTCTACCTGCTGCGGTTCGCCATCGGCAATCCGGTAATCGCATGGTCGGCACTTGGCGAACGAACGGCGGCGGTCGCGTTCATCAACACGGTTGTGCGCCTGGTCTTTCTCGCCTTGGCCTTTGCCGTGACGGCGCTGCTATCCGTGTTCGAACAGGTCCTGCGCCTGTTTTCGCGCCGATCGTCGGTGCTCGGCGTCCGGTTCGTGATCATGGCCGCGGAGATGAAGTGGGCACTGAAGGATTTCATCGCCAACAGGATCGTCAGGCCGATGATCCCGGCGGGATCCGCGTTGTTTCGCCAGATGACCGGTCGCAACTTCTCCGAGGTGACCGGTTGGTCCGTCGCCGAGTGGCTGGCAGGGCGGCACATCCGCCGCTTCGCGTTCCGCAGGGACCGCGTCGTGAGCGAAGAGAGCGCTCAGCCGAACGGCAAGGAAGGGCTGTCCGATTCCGAGAGGG
>JBATNB010000001.1:0-2672 GCA_049290135.1 Rhizobiaceae bacterium | reverse complement strand
GGGCGGAGCGGATTGCGCTGTTTGTCGCCATGGCGAACAAGGTCGCGGCCAGCGTCACGCGCGTGGCGTCATTCGACGAGGTGCCGGGCGCGGTGGCGGCGTATCTTCGCGAGAAGAACCTGCCGGCATCGGTGCGGATGGGCGCCGATCCACGCCTGGCGACATTGCCGTGGGGGCGCGAATCCACGCTGGAGGTCAAGACCGGCCCGTCGGACGGGCTGGACGAGGCCGGCGTTTCCCGCGCGCTGGGCGCCATCGCGGAAACCGGCACGCTGGCGCTGGCCTCGGGGCCGGACAATCCCGTGACCATCAGCTTCCTGCCGGAACATCACATCGTGATCCTCGACGCGCGCGATGTGGCCGGCGACATGGAGGCGGTGTTCGCTGCCGTCGCGGCGCGGTATGGCAAGGGGACGCTGCCGCGCACGCTCAACCTCGTGACCGGACCGTCCCGCTCCGGCGACATCGAGCAGACGATCATCCTCGGCGCGCACGGCCCGCGCGCGCTGCATGTGGTGCTGGTTGACGAGAATACGGCCTGACGGGCGGGTTTTTTGCCGCTTCCGGCCGTAACCGGTGGAGCGGGTCGCTTGCGCCCTACTGCATCGCCGACACGCCGTAACCGTCGGTGACGATCACGTGCGCGCTTGCGTCCGCGGCATAGATGCCGAAGCCCCAGAAAGCGATGGCGGACAGCATGACGAAGGTCAACAGGGCAGCTTTCAATGGGGTCATTCCGGTTGGTGTCCCTTCTTCATGCCTCATCAGGGTTACCGGTTGGTTGCCGCGAACCGTCAAAAGGTTCAAACGCGGTTAACCAATCATTTCCCTGTTCGCGCCGGCTCGCCCCGCTCCGGGGGCTATCCCTCTGCAGCCAGCGCGCATGCCGATACTGTTCCCTCAGCCGCAACGCAAGCGCACTTGAGGCGATTATTTCGCATTGCATGACAGTGTAGCAGCCAGGCCACAGGCTCTCAGACGAGCGATGCCCACGCCCGGGATATCGCCAGCCCGGCGGCGTCCGCCACGCGGCCGTTCAGGGCCGCTTCCCTTGGGTGCGCCTGTGGCCAGTCCGGCTGTCGCGCCGCGATCGAATCGGCGAACCTGTCGCTCCATTCGGCGACGAGATTGCGATCGGCCTCGAAATGGAATTGCAGCCCGTAGGCCGCCCGCCCGAAGCGGAAGGCCTGGTTGCGCGCCGCCGCGTTCGTGGCCAGCCGCATGGCGCCATCGGGCAGCGTGAAGGTGTCGTCATGCCACTGGAAGATCGGGAATTCCCGCGGAACGGTGCGCATGACCGGATCGATCATGCCCTCATCGGTCAGGCGCACGGGACGCCAGCCGAACTCGGGCGCCTGGCCGATCAGGTTGCGCGCGCCGAGCCCGCGCGCCAGCACCTGCGATCCCAGGCAGACGCCGAGCACGGCGCGATCGGTGACGGCGAAATCCCGCATCAGCGCCGCCAGACGCGGCAGATAGGGATGGGTGTCGTCGGCAAGCGCGTTCTGCGCACCGCCGAGCACGACGAGGCCATCGAAACCATCGGGCGTGCCCGGCAGGTCATCGCCGGCATGCGGATGGATGAGCATGGTCCGGGCACCGGCTTCCGCCAGCGCCGTTTCGATCAGGCCGAGGCCGGTATCGGCATAATTGTGGACAACAAGGACGCGCATCGTTCCCGCCGGATCGTGGTTGGCCGACCCGGATAGCACGCTGATGCGCAAGGGCAAACCGCCGCGGGCGGTTTCGCCGCCGAAGCCGGGATTGACGGCGGACTATCCACAGGAACGCTCGCCGACGGCACGAAGGTTAACGCGGCGTTAAGCCGGGAATTTACCGCATTGCGGCAAGTTGCCCGAACTCCGGCCAGTTTGAACGAGCGGGGTAAGGATTTGTTAAGGTCGCACCGGCGATAGTCCCTGCAACCAAGGGTGATCACGCGCGCCGCCCCGCCGAACTGCCTCTCCCGCACAGTTTTCAACGTGCCCCTCTCGCGAGGGGCATTTTTTTCATACCGATGCCGCCTCGTCGCGCATCAGCGCCCGCGATGTCATGGCCGCCGGAACCAGCGCCACGAGCACGATGGCGAGGGCGGCGAGGGCGCCGTCCTCGGGCGCGCCGCGCGAGGCGGCCTCGTAGACGGTCGTCGCCAGGGTCGAAAACCCGAACGGCCGCAGCAGGATCGTCGCGGACAGTTCCTTGACCGTGTCGACGAACACCAGCGCGCCGCCGGTGAGAAGCGCCGGGCGCAGAAGCGGCCCGAGGATGGTCGCCGCGATGGTCAGCGATCCGCGCCCGAACAGTCGCGCGGCCTCATCGACATGGCGCGGCAGTTTCTCCACTCCCGACTGCATGGCGCTTTCAGCCAGCGGCAGGAACCTGATGGTGCAGGCAATGATGACGGCGGCCGCCGATCCGCTCAGGAGCAGGCCGGTCGACAGCCCGAAGGCGGCGCGGGCATAGGCATCGACGGCATTGTCGATCCTTCCGAGCAGGATGAGCAGCCCGACGGCGAGGATGGTTCCGGGAATGGCATAGCCCGACATCGCCAGGCGACCCAGGCCCCGGACCGGGCCGGATGGCGCGAGCCTGCGGATCGCGACGACGGCGAAGCCCAGAAACAGCGCGGTGAGCGCGGTGGCGCCACCGGTGAACACGGTGCTGGCCAGGGC